>JBAXJV010000001.1:0-30475 GCA_037137675.1 bacterium
GTCGTATCCGAAGATCATGGAGACGTTTTTGGCGAAAGCCCAGAATAACCCGAAGCTGATTCCGCTATTCAGGTTGCCGCCGCCCGTGTAATCAACTGCGACCCGCAGCTTATCGGAAGTTTCACTTATCGTGCGGTCCCATGAAGCCATGATTCCGTCACTGGCGGCTTCACCATCCGCGCCCAGCAGCACAGCCTTGTTCCCCGAATAGTAACCGAACGAAAACCGCCCCGGAGCTGGTATGGCAGCGCAGGCGGGGATCGTTTGCCCGAGCATGCCGTACACAATATTCTGATCGGTTCTGGTCGCGCTGCTCTGCCATGTCCGATTATTGCGTATTCATTCTGGATTTTGAATCCTGACTCCTGAGTTGTTACGACAGTTTTTAACGGGAGCCTTCGGGGGATAATCCGGGGATTGCAAAAATGTTGTTATCGGCAAATAAAATTACAAAAACGAAGCCTCCGGACTTGAATTCCAAGCTTTCTTGCGGTACAATTTCTGAATGAAGCCAGCCGTTTTCACGGGTCAATATCCGAAGCCGCAAGGGTTGTACGATCCGTCTTTTGAAAAGGACGCGTGCGGTGTTGGTATGGTGTGCAGTCTGAAGGGAGAGAAGTCCCACGACATAGTGGCCAAGGCTTTGCAGGTGCTGGCGAATCTTGAGCATCGCGGTGCGACGGGGTCTGATCCTGAAACTGGCGACGGGGCTGGCATATTGATTCAGGTGCCGCATGCCTTTTTCAAGTCCGTTGTGAAGGACTTGCCGGATGCGGGCTTGTATGGCGTGGGAATGGTGTTTCTTCCGCAGAACGCCGGGAGTCGCGCGATGTGTGAGCAGGTGCTGGAAAAGCAGCTGAAGGCGGAGGGGCTGTCGGTTCTCGCATGGCGTGATGTGCCGGTGCAGGCTGAGGCAATTGGCGAGCTGGGCCGCAGCAGCATGCCTTTCATCCGTCAGGTGTTTGCAGCTTGCTGCAATACTCCGCGCGAACATCTTGATCGTCAGCTCTTCATTGCGCGTAAACTGGCTGAGAACGAGGTTCGCCAGGGGACGCTCGAAGGGCGCGAGCAGTTCTATCTGTCGAGCCTGTCGTCGAAGCTGATCGTGTACAAGGGGCTGATGCGTTCCTTCCGCGTGGCGGAGTTTTATGCGGAGTTGCGCAGCCCGCTGGTTGTTTCCGCGTTGGCGCTGGTGCATCAGCGCTACAGCACCAATACCTTCCCGGCCTGGTCTTTAGCCCAGCCCTTCCGCTTCATCAGCCATAATGGCGAAATCAACACCCTGCGCGGTAACACGAACTGGTTCAAGGCGCGGCAGGGGCTGTTTGCCTCCGAACTGCTCGGCACGGGCTTGGAACGTCTCTTCCCGGTCTTGACTGAAGGCGCCAGCGATTCTGCAATCCTCGACAACGCGATTGAACTGCTTTACCACGCTGGCCGCAGCTTGCCGCATGCGGTGATGATGCTGATTCCCGAAGCGTGGCATCACCACACAGAGATGAGCAGTGAAAAGAAGTCTTTCTACGAATATCACGCCTGCCTGATGGAGCCGTGGGACGGCCCGGCCTCGATTCCATTCACGGACGGTCAAGTCATTGGCGCGGTGCTGGACCGTAACGGGTTGAGGCCGTCGCGTTACACGGTGACCAGAGACGGATTGGTGATTCTGGGCTCTGAAACAGGCGTGCTGGAAATTGATCCGTCGAATGTGGTGCGCAAGGGCCGTCTTCAGCCGGGCCGTATGTTTCTGGTGGACATGCAGCAGGGCCGCATCATTGACGATGATGAGATCAAGGCGCAGCTCAGTAATCGCAAGCCCTACGGCGAATGGCTCAAGGCCAATCTGATGAGCCTCGATGCGCTGCCGGCGGCGGATGGCGATGCGCGGTTGTCGCTGACGGATCACGCGCTCGCGGCACGGCAGCGGCTGTTCGGTTACAGCGTGGAGGACCTGAAGATCACCCTGGCGCCGATGGGCCGTTCGGGCATTGAGCCCACGGGTTCGATGGGCAACGACGCGCCGCTTGCGGTACTCTCCAACCGTCCGCGTCTGCTGTTCGATTATTTCCACCAGCTGTTCGCGCAAGTCACCAATCCGCCGCTCGACGCAATTCGCGAAGAACTGGTCACGTCGTTGCTTTCGTATATCGGCAAACAGGGCAACCTGCTGCACGAGACCCCGGGGCTTTGTCATCTGCTGCGGGTAAATCAACCGCTCATCACTGAGGCGGAACTGCTGACGATTCAAACGACGGAAGGCAGCTTGATCCGCTCGCTAACCCTGCCGATACTGTTTGCGGCCAATGGAAAAAATCAGTCGTTGAAGGCGGCGCTGGATACCTTGTGCGCCGGGGCCGAGGCCGCAGTGGCGCGGGATAAAACCTTTCTGATCCTTACAGACCGTGGCGCGTCTCCGGAACAGGCGGCGATTCCCTCGCTGCTGGCGGTTTCAGCGGTTCATCAGCACTTGCTCAGGCGGCATTTGCGCGCGCACGTGGCGTTGATTGTTGATACTGGCGAGCCGCGCGAAGTCCATCACTTCGCGACCTTGCTTGGCTTTGGCGTGGACGTGATATGTCCGTACATGGCCTATGCTTCGCTGCGTAATTTGTGCGTGAGAAAACTCTACATTGAGGATCCGCCTGAAGTGGCCTGCGCCAATTACATCAAGGCCGTGAACAAGGGCATTCTCAAGGTGATGTCGAAGCTGGGGATTTCCACTCTGCAGAGTTACCGCGGGGCGCAGAATTTCGAGATTGTGGGGCTCAACAGTGACGTGACAGGGCAATACTTCACCGGCACGGTTTCGCGAATAGAGGGTATCGGTCTGGAGCAGATCGCGGAGGGCGCCTTGCGGAGTCACGCGGCATGTTTCAAGGCGACGGTGGCGGGCACCCCCGAGCTGCCGGCCGGCGGACTTTACCAATGGCGGCGCGACGGTGAGGCGCACCTCTACAACCCGGCCACGATCGCGCTGCTTCAGCAGGCGGTTCAGAAGGACGATTCTGCGCTGTTTAAGCAGTATTGCGAACGCATCAGCGGCGAACAGGCGGAAATGTTTACGCTGCGCGGGCTTTTCAAGCTCAAACAGGCCGCCCAGCCAGTGCCGTTGGAAGAGGTCGAACCGTGGACCTCGATCGTGAAGCGATTCAAGACCGGCGCAATGTCCTACGGCTCCATCAGCCGGCAGGCGCACGAGACGCTGGCAATTGCGATGAACCGGATCGGCGGCAGCAGCAACAGCGGCGAAGGCGGTGAGGCGGCGGAGCGCTTCCGCCCCGACCCGCAGGGCAACTGGCGCATCAGTATGATCAAGCAGGTGGCCTCGGGCCGTTTTGGCGTGACGAGCCACTATCTGGTAAATGCCCGCGAACTGCAGATCAAAATGGCGCAGGGCGCGAAGCCCGGCGAGGGCGGCCAGTTGCCGGCCGAGAAGGTCTATCCGTGGATCGCGGAAACCCGCATGTCCACACCCTACGTGCAGCTGATTTCGCCGCCACCGCACCACGACATTTATTCGATCGAGGACCTGGCGCAATTAATTCACGACCTGAAGAACGCCAACCCCGATGCGCGCATCAGCGTCAAGCTTGTCTCCGAAGCGGGCGTCGGCACGGTGGCGGCCGGCGTGGCCAAAGGCAAGGCCGACCTGATTTTGATCAGCGGATGGGATGGCGGCACAGGCGCATCGCCGATGACGGCGGTGAAACACGCGGGATTGCCGTGGGAGCTGGGTCTGGCAGAGGCGCACCAGACGTTGCTGATCAACAAGTTGCGCAGCCGGGTGCGGCTGGAGTGTGACGGCAAGCTCATGTGCGGCCGCGACGTGGCGGTTGCCTGTCTGCTGGGCGCGGAGGAATTTGGTTTTGCAACAGCGCCGCTCGTGGCGCTGGGCTGCGTTATGATGCGCGTCTGCCACCTTAATACCTGTCCACAGGGCATTGCCACCCAAAACCCGCGCCTTAGCAGGAAGTTCAATGGCAAGCCCGAGTACGTGGTGAATTTCATGCGTTTCATCGCCGAGGATTTCCGCCGCGTAATGGCGGAGATGGGATTCCGGACGGTTGACGAGATGGTGGGCCGCACGGATCTTATTGAAATGCAGGACGCCTTGACGCACTGGAAGTCCAGAGGGCTGAATTACTCCTCCATTCTGTGCAACGTGCCGTCCAAACCGTCGGAGCGCCGCTGCACGCAGCAGCAGGACCACGGGATCAGCGATACGCTGGACCGGACGCTGATCAAGCTGTCCGAGCCGGCGCTGGAGGGTGGGCAGCCGGTGAAGCTGACGGTGGACATCCGTAACGTCAACCGGACAATCGGCACGATGTTGAGCAGTGTCATCTCCAAAAAATACGGGGCGGAGGGGCTGCCGGAGGACACGATTCAGATTACCTGCAAAGGCTCGTGCGGGCAGAGCTTCGGAGCATTTTGCGCGCGCGGCTTGACGCTCGCGGTTGAGGGGGATGCGAACGATTATTTTGGAAAGGGCCTGTCCGGCGGCAAGCTGATTCTTTATCCGCCGCCGAATGCGTCTTATGCGGCAGGGGAGAACATAATTGCCGGCAATGTGGCGCTGTATGGAGCGACGCAGGGCGAGGCGTATATCAGTGGCCTGGCAGGCGAACGGTTCTGCGTGCGCAATAGCGGGGTGACAGCGGTGGTTGAAGGGGTGGGGGACCACGGGTGTGAATATATGACCGGCGGGCGCGTGGTGGTGTTGGGCGCCACGGGCCGCAATTTCGCGGCGGGCATGAGTGGCGGCATCGCCTATGTGCTCGACGAGAGTGGTGTGTTTGCCGAAAAGCGGTGCAACCGCGAACTGGTTGACCTCGAGCATCTGATCGAGCATGACGAGATTGAAGCGCTGTTGAACCTGATCACCAGGCACCACGCCTATACTGGCAGCTTGGTGGCCAGGCGCGTGATCGGACAGTGGCATCAGCTGCGTTTGAAATTCGTCAAGGTCATGCCGCGCGACTATAAGCGCGCGTTGGCGCGTCTGCAACGCGAAGAGCTGGAGCCGGTTGCAGAGACGGGAGGATTGCATGGGTAAAATCACAGGCTTCATGGAGTATCAGCGCGAAACTGCTGAGCAGCGCCCGGTTGAGGAGCGGCTCCACGACTTCAAGGAAGTCTACCGCCCGGTGGATGAGCAGAAGCTTACGCATCAGGCCTCACGCTGTATGGATTGCGGTGTGCCGTTCTGCCACAGCGCATGCCCGTTGGGCAATCTTTGTCCCGAGTGGAACGATCTGGTCTATCAAGGGCAGTGGCAGAAGGCCTGGGAGCGTCTTTCAGGAACCAACAATTTCCCTGAATTCACCGGCAGGCTTTGTCCGGCGCTGTGCGAAGAGTCGTGCGTGCTGGGCATTCATGAGGGGCCGATGGCCGTCCAGTTTGTAGAAAAAACGATCATCGAATACGCGTTCGCGCACGGTCTCGTCAAGCCGGAGCCGCCGGCGCAGCGCACAGGCAAGCGCGTGGCGGTGGTCGGGTCGGGTCCCGCCGGGCTGGCCGTGGCGCAGCAGCTCAATCGCGCGGGGCATACGGTAACCGTCTTTGAAAAGAACGAGAAGGCCGGCGGCCTTTTGCGGTATGGCATTCCGGATTTCAAGCTGGAGAAGTGGGTGATTGACCGCCGCCTGGAGATTATGGCGGACGAAGGCGTGAAGTTTGTCACGAACACTGATCCCACGCTCGAGATGCTGAAGGAGTTTGATGCGGTGGTGCTGACGAACGGCGCCGGACGTCCGCGCGATCTGCCGATTCCGGGCCGGGAATTGGGCGGCATTCACTTCGCATTGGAGTATCTCACACAGCAGAACCGCCTGCTGGTTGCGAACCCGGACGGCACTCAAGAGTGGGGCAAGATTAACGCCAGGGGCAAGAGCGTGATTGTGATTGGCGGCGGCGACACCGGGAGCGACTGTTTGGGTACGGCGCTGCGCCAGGGCGCGGCGGCAGTTCACAGTTTTGAGCTGATGCCAATGCCGCCCGAGCTGCGCACCGAAGATCAGCCCTGGCCGTTCTGGCCTATGAAGCTGCGCACCAGTTCCTCGCACAAAGAGGGCGGCGACCGCTTCTGGAGCATCCTTACAAAAGAGTTTAAGGGTTACAACGGGCGTGTGCGGTCGCTGGTCACGGTCAACGTGGAGTGGACCAGGCCGGCGAAGAAGTCCGAGCGTCCGCAGTTGATTGAAAACCCGAATACGCAACAGGAGTGGCATGCCGATCTCGTGATGTTGGCGCTGGGCTTTTTGGGGCCGGAAACGGACGGCGTGCTCGCGCGTCTGGGCGTGGCTGTTGATGAGCGCAGTAACATCAAGACGGGCAAGGATTATCAGACCAATATTTCCGGCGTATTCGCGGCGGGCGATTCACGACGCGGTCAGTCGCTGATCGTATGGGCGATTTCCGAAGGACGGGAGTGTGCGGCCGCTGTGGACACGTGGCTGATGGGGTCGAGCACCCTGCCCAAATGGGCGGGAATGGATTTGTCGGCGATCAAAAAGTGATGCTAGGCTTCCGGCGCCTGACCGCCAGGCCACGCTGGCCTACCGGCGGAGCGAACAACCCGCGGGCGTCAGGGCCAGCTGACGGTAGGCGGCGGGGTTGACGCCCGAAAACTTGCGGAAGCACCGGCAGAAGACGCGGTAGCAGCCGAATCCGGATTGACTGGCCACGCAGGCTATGGTCAAGCAGGGCGCTTCCATGAGTAGCCGCCGCGCTTCCGCGACCCGCCGCTGTAGAATGTACTGCTTGATGCTCATGCCGGTGATGCGCTTGAAAAGATGGGCCAGATAGTAAGCCGAGTAGCCCGCTTGCGTTGCGAGTGCCGGCAGCGACATTTCGCGGCGAAAGTTTTTTTCAATATGTTCAATCAGCCAGTTCACTATGGGGTTGTGCCGGGGCTCCGGCCGTTTGTTGCGGGCAGCGCGCTTGATTAATGCGATCAGGCATGACAGCGTTGCGGCAATACACTCCCTGCGATAGTGGTTCTGATGATCGTGCTCGGTGAGCAGCAGGCGCAGAGCCATTTCGATTTCCGCAGCCGTGGCTTCGTCCAGTTCCAGAAAGTGCGGCAGGCCCGGGGGCAGCTTGAAGGTCTGCTTGCCCTGGCGCACCATGGACGCACGGAACATCAGCAGCCACTTTTCGAGCGGTTTTGTCGGGTCCGGCTCAAAACGATGCGGCGTGTTGGGTGGAACAACCAGCATGGCGTTGCTCCTGAATGCATGCCGGTGCCCGCCAATCAGGTAGTGACCCTGCCCCCTTTTAATCAGCTGAATCTCAATATGAGGGTGGACGGCGAGGCTGGTGTCGCAAGGCTTGCTGGCGCGCGTCCAGCGCACGCTGAACGGCAAGTTGATGGTTTCGGTCTCGTGTTTGGCTGGCATGGAGCGGCTTTGCTATGCGTCTTCCCAGTCTAGCGCGCAAGCCGCCTGCAGCGCAAGATGTGTCACATGTATGACAAGAATTCGGGCTGCGCCGATTACATGCGAAATGATATAAAACGCCCTGTGACAACACAACACTCCCTGATGTTCGGCAGCGCCACGCGCGACATCACCCCGGCGTACCCGGTTTGGCTGCACGGTTATAGCGCGCGCGATCGCATGTCCGATGGCGTGCGGGAGCCGGTTACACTCAGCTGTCTGGCGGTCAGCAACGGGGATTTGCGAGTTTTGGTCGTGGCCTGCGATCTGATCGGCATCGAGTCGTGGATGTGCGACGATTTGGCCGGACTTCTCGAACGGGAGGTCGGGATCGGCTATCCGCAGGTTATCTTTGCGTGTTCGCACACGCACTTTGCTCCAGCCTTGCACTGGGAGCCGCTGGATTCGCCGTGCGTGAACGGCGCGGAGCCCGATCCGCGCTTTATCGCCGCCTTCAAGATTGCGCTCGTGGAAGCGGCGCGCGCCAGCCTGCAATCGCTGCAGGCCGGGCGGCTGCAAACTTTGCGTTTACCCGCTCCGCAAGTTCTGTTCAATCGCCGCACGGTTTGCACCGCCGACGGGCTGGTGACCACGAACTTCCTCTATCCGGAAGAGCCTGCAGCCTGGACTTTCTCGCCTGTCGACGATCAGTTGACGGTTTTGCGCGTGGTCGGTGAAGCCGGTGTTCTGGCGATGCTCGTCAATTTCGGGTGCCACCCCGTGACCGGCGGGCCGGATCGCGAGCGCGATACTTACCGCATCTCCTCCGAATACCCGCACTACCTGCGCCAGACGATCGCAGAAAAGTTTGCCTGTCCGGTTTTGTTCACCCTGGGCGCCGCAGGCGACGCGGTGCCACTTAAGCGTAACGAGGAATGCCGCCAGCGGATTGGCAGCATTCTTGGCAACACCGCGATTCTCGGGGAACGGGCTTATCAGACGGACGTCAGCCCGGACCTGCAAGTGGCGTCGGTGACAATTGAAGGCGAACTGGCGCTCCGGACGGACCGCGCTGCGGCAGAACGGAACTACGCTGCTGCGCGCGATACGGCGCGCCGGATTGCGGAGGCCCCTGCGGCAGATCACGGCAGCCCGGATTACCGCGCCGCCATGGAGCGTTTCCAGCATGCGGCCATGACCCTGCATCGGGCGCGTATTTATCCGGATGGCAAGCAAGCCATCCGCCTGCAATTCTTGCGGATTGGCACGACGACGATTGTGGCCTGGCCGTTTGAAGTGTTGGCCGGGATCGGGCTGCGCATCAAGCAGCGCTTCCCGGATGTCGTAATGATCTCCTGTGCCGGGGGCTATCAGGGTTACATCCCGCTTGCGGCGGACCACCCGCGCGGCGGGTATGAAGCCAGCGGGGCGGCGGTCCATTTCGTGCCGGGCACCGGTGACCGCCTGCTGGAGGCCACGCTGCGCTGGCTGGAGCAGAACGCCGTTTGAGATTTTGAACAAAGACACAACCTAAACCTGCAGAAAAGGCGAGCATTAATCATGCAAACAAATCAGGGAACGCTGGCGATTCTAAACGGGACGAAAGCGGTGCAGACCGATGTTGGAGATATGTTCGACTGGCCGATCATCACCCGTGAGGATGAAGAGGCTGTGCTGGATGTCCTGCACCGTCGCGCCATGTCCGGCTCTGATGTGACGCAAAAGTTCGAGCAGGAGTTCGCCGCCTGGCAAGGCACCCGCTACGCGCTGGGCTTCAACAACGGGACGGCGGCGCTGCATGCCGCAATGTATGGCTGCGGGGTCGGCGTGGGCGACGAAATCATCGCTCCGAGCCTGACCTACTGGGCCACCTGTCTCTCAGTTTTCTCGCTAGGCGGCAGCGTGGTTTTTGCGGATGTCGAACCGGACACGCTGTGCATTGATCCGCGGGATATCGAGCGCCGCATCAGCGCACGCACCAAGGCGATCGTGGTGGTGCATTATCTCGGGCATCCTGCAGACATGGATCCGATCATGGAGATTGCCCGCAAACACAAAGTGAAGGTCATCGAAGACCTCTCACACGCCCATGGCGGACTGTACAAGGGGCGTAAGCTGGGCACGATCGGCGATCTGACGGCCATGTCCATGATGACCGGCAAGGCCCTTGTGAGCGGCGAAGGCGGCGTGCTGGCCACGGACAACCGGGAGCTTTACGAAAAAGCGCTGACGTTTGGCCACTACGAGCGCTATGACGGAAGCCTTCAGACGCAAGCCCTGCTGCCATACGCGCACCTGCCAGCCGGTGGCTACAAGTACAGAATGCACCAGATGAGCTCCGCCGTCGCGCGGGTGCAGCTGAAGCACTACGACCAGCGCTGCGCCGAAATCCAGAAGTCCATGAACTACTTCTGGGACTTGCTGGAAGGCGTGCCGGGCCTTAAAGCGCACCGTCCGGCCAAGGGTAGCGGCAGCACCATGGGCGGCTGGTACGCAGCCCACGGAATCTACCGTCCGGAGCAATTGGGAGGCTTGTCCGTGACCCGCTTCTGCCAGGCCGTAAGCGCCGAGGGCGTCGGCGCCGGCATCAGTCCCGGTTGTAATCTGCCGCTGCACCTGCACGGGTTGTTAAACAGCTGCGATGTCTATGGCCACGGGAAGCCGACGCGCATTGCGAATTCTGATCGCGATCTCCGGCAGCCGGCCGGCAGTCTGCCGGTAACCGAACACGCCGGCGCGCTGACTTACGGCGTGCCATGGTTCAAGCATTATCGTCCGGCGATCATCGAAGAATATGCCTCCGCATTTCGCAAGGTGGCGGAACAGCATGCCCTGCTGCTGAAAGACGGTCCGGGTAATGCTCCGAAGCTGGGCGGCTGGCATTTTTTCAGCCGGCGCTGGGCGCGAGGGAAGGGGATGATGAGATGAATAGCGTGCGCATGGGAATCATCGGGCTGGGTAATATCGGCCTGCACCACGCCGGGTATCTGCGGCAGGGTCAGGTCGAGGGTGCCACTCTGGCGGCGATTTCGGATGTGCGGCCAGATCATGCCAGGCGTTGGGTTGAGGAGAGTGGCGCAACGGTGGAGGTCTTCGATACGGCTGAGGCGCTGATCAATTCCGGAACCTGTGACGCCGTGATCATCGCCACCCCGTCCCCGCTGCATCCACCACTGGCGATCCGCGCCTTTGCACAGGGGCTTCACGTCCTCGTGGAGAAGCCGGCCGGCACTTGCGCCGGGGATGTGCGCGCCATGAATGCCGCCGCCGTGCAAAGCGGAAAAGTTTTTGGAATCCAGTTTGCCCAGCGGATGATGCCAGCTTATCAGAAGGCCCGGGAGCTGATCGCAGCGGGCGCGTTAGGCGAGCTGCAGCGCACGCAATGGACCAGCACTAAATGGTACCGTACGCAGGACTATTACGACTCCGGTGGCTGGCGCGGCACCTGGAGCGGCGAAGGCGGCGGAGTGCTCGTCAACCAGAGCCCTCACGATCTCGATATCTGGATCTGGCTCTGCGGCCTGCCGGTGCGGGTGCGGGCTTTCTGCCGCTTCGGCCAGTGGCACGCCATCGAGGTTGAGGATGATGTCACCGCTTACGTCGAGTATTCCAACGGCGCCTCCGGCGTCTTCATCTGTTCGACCGGCGAGTTTCCCGGCACGAACCGCCTTGAGATAGTCGGCGATCTGGGCACGCTTACCGTTCAGGATGGTTGTCAGCTTGAGTTCCGCCGCTTGAACGGATCGGCGCGGAAGCATTGCCGGGAGGCCAAGGGCTTTAGTTTTCCAGAGGCTTCAAACGTAGAGGTCGTTCTGGCAGAGCAAACGTCCGATAACATTGACAACACGCGTAACTTCGTGAATGCGGTTCTGCACGGGGCGGCCCTGGTCGCGCCGGGAGTGGAAGGGTTGAACAGCATCGAACTCTCGAACGCCATGCAGCTCTCAACCTGGCTCGGCGAGGCGATTGAACTGCCAACCGATGCGCTCCGCTACCGGGCTGCCCTGGAAGAGAAAATCCGCTCTTCGCAGGTGCGCAAGCCGGACGTGGTGAGAACCCTCGATGTCGCCGCCTCGTGGCGCTGACAGCAGCGCGGACTGAGCAGCGCCGGGCGATCTTCGTGTTTGCCATTTCGGTCCGGTTCTGGCACCGTCTTGCGCATGATCAAGGCAATCAGTTACTGGAGTATGCAGGGCGGGCTGGATGGCGCATGCCCGGTTGAAGCAGCCATGACCGCCGCCCGTGCCGCAGGCTTCGGCGGCATCGAGCTTTGCATTGCGGAAAAGGGCGTGCTGACGCCCTCCACCAATCAAGCGGAGTGCCGCGCCTACGCCGCGCTGGCGGCCAGGCATGGGCTGGCCATGGAAACGCTGGCCAGCGGCATGAGCTGGGGCTGTTCCCCCACTCACCCCGATGTCGCGGTGCGCCGCAAGTCCATCGCGTTGCACCGTGACGCGCTGCAACGCGCTGCGTGGCTGGGCTGCAGGGCCATGCTTTTTGTTCCGGGCGCCGTAATCATACCCTGGGACTCCTCGTATGCGCCGGTCCGTTACGATCAGGCCGTGGCCTGGGCGCGCGAGGCGGTGGCTGAGCTTGGCGACACTGCGGCGCGCGTCGGTGTTGATCTGGCCGTCGAGAACGTCTGGAACGGGCTGTTCTATTCGCCGCTGGAGCTGGCCGGGTTCGTGGATTCGTTCGGTAATCCCCGCGTCGGAGTCTACTTTGATGTCGGCAATATGCTGAATCACCAACAGTGGCCGCCGCACTGGATTGAAATTCTCGGAGCTCGCATCCGGGCAATCCATATCAAGGACTTCAAGCTGGCTAACGGCACGCTGTCGGGATTCTGCGATCTGCTGACCGGCGACATTCCCTTCAAGCCTGTCATGGCGGCGTTGCGGGCGCTGAATTATCAAAGCACGCTGGTGGCGGAGATGATGCCTTATGATCCGGGCTTGCTGGAACGTACCAGCCGGGCCATGGACCAAATTCTGGCGATGTAACGGAAATGGCAGGGCTTGGCGGAAGTCATGGTTGAAGATAAGTTAAGGAAACACATGTTAAAAGTCGGCGTAATTGGAATTGGCATGATGGGGTCTACGCATTTGGACGCCTATGCCAAGGTTAAGGGAGTCAGGGTGGCAGCGGTGGCAGACCTTATCGAGGACCGCCGCGAGGGGCGGACGCTGACCGCTGGAAACGTTCAAGGCCAGTCGCAGGGCGGCGTGGATTTCTCACAGTTCCGCAAATATGACGAGGGCCTGCGCCTGATTGCGGACCCCGGTCTGGACGTGGTGGACATCTGCCTTCCGACACCGCTGCACGCACGCTACGCGATCGCCGCGCTCAAGGCAGGCAAGCACGTCCTGACCGAAAAGCCTTTTGCTTCCAACAGCCGTCAGGCCGCGCAGCTGGTCGCGGTGGCCAGTCATGCCAGGCCCATGCTGATGTGCGCGATGTGCATGCGCTTCTGGCCGGCCTGGGCGTGGCTGAAAAATACGGTGGACAGGAAAACCTACGGCAAGACGCTGTCGGCGCAGTTCCGGCGCGTGGCCAGTCATCCCGGCGGGCCGTTTTACAGCAATGGCCGGGCCTGCGGCGGCGCGGTTCTTGATCTGCATATTCACGACACGGATTTTATAAACTACTGTTTTGGAAAACCGGATGCGGTTTTTACACGCGGGTACATCAGGAATACCGGGCGGTTCGACCATCTGGTGACAAACTACCTTTATAAAAATGTTCCGCTGGTAGTGGCCGAAGGCGGCTGGACGATGGCCCCGGGCTTCGGTTTTCAAATGCAGTATACCGTCAACTTCGAACGGGCAACCGCGGTTTTCGATCTGGCGGCTCAGGATCAGCTGACGCTTTTCGCCGGCGGCCGGCGGAGCGTGGTGAAGGTGAAGCCGGGCATGGGCTATCAGCACGAAATCGCCTATTTCGTGGATTGCATCCGCAAGCGAGTGCGTCCGCAAATGGTGGACCCGGCGAGCGCGGCGCTGTCGGTGACAATTGTGGAAGCCGAAGTTAAAAGCGCCCGCAGCGGAAAGCCGGTGCGGGTCTGACGGATCGCTGAAGCAGTCCGTGGCGAACGGCAATTATAAATGCCGTTGCCGGCGATGCGGTTGCGGTGGCGCCTGCCGCAGTCCTGCCCGGCGGAGTTTGCATGGCGGATAAAGCGCGGGAGAAAATTCATGATTAGCGTTTCACGGGTGGAGCAGGTTATCGGGCTGTCGGTTTTGACCCTGATTGTGCTGGGCTGTCTGATTGTGATGCGGCCCTTTATATCAGCCGTGTTATGGGCTGGCATCATTTGCTACGCGACCTGGCCGCTGCACGAACGCGTGCTGAAGGCGATGCACGGCCGGCGCACGCTCGCGGCAGGGATTACGACGATGCTGGTTGTGGTCTGCATGCTGCTGCCATTTGTCATCGCAGGGCTTAGTTTCGCAGACGACTTCCGTCTGGTCGTACACTACGTGGCGGATTTGCATAAGAACGGCCTGCCGCCGGCGCCGGATTGGGTGGCGCAGGTGCCGCTGGTGGGCGTGTCGGCGCATGTGGCGTGGGACGATTGGGTGCAACAGGCGCAAGGCTCGGTCCAGGCCCTTGTCCCGTTTTACAGCAAGATGAGGGGCTGGGCGTTCCGCCGCAGTCTGGATATTGGCGAAGGCGTGTTTCAGCTCACCATGAGCGTTATTATCGTCTTTTTCTTGTACCGCGACGGAGTCCGTCTGGTGGACCGGTTACGCGCGGCCGTGCAGCGGATTGCCGGAGACCGTGCCCAGCATCTCGTGGGCGTTGCGGGCAATACGATCAAGGCGGTGGTCTACGGGCTGCTCGGCACGGCTTTGGCGCAGGGCGTGGTGGCAGCGATCGGGTTTACGGTGGCAGGCGTGCCGATGCCCTTTTTGCTGGGGCTGCTGACTTTCTTCCTCTCGCTGATTCCCATGGGCCCGCCGCTGGTATGGATCGGTGCCACTGTCTGGTTGCTCACCCAGGACCATCTTGGCATGGCCATCTTTATGGGGATTTATGGCTTGATCGGAATCAGCGGGGTGGACAATCTGATCCGTCCGCTGCTGATCAGCCGCGGCACTAATATGCCGTTCGTGTTGACGCTGCTTGGCGTGATGGGTGGCATCTGGGCGTTTGGCTTCATCGGAGTTTTTATTGGCCCCACGCTGCTGGCCGTTGGCTATGCGCTGATCGCGGACTTTATCAGCAGCGCGCGACCGGGTGTGCCGGAAGCAGTTGCTGCGCAGCCGACATGAATGCAGCGCTCGATGATACGCTGAGAAGGCTGTATGCGTTACGCCGTTTCGGATTACGGCCGGGGCTGGAATCCGTGCAGGCGCTGCTGGAACGGCTGGGCCACCCCGAGCGCGCTTGTGCTGTCATCCACATCGCCGGCACCAACGGCAAGGGCTCGGTGGCTGCGATGCTCGACGCGGTGCTGCGCGCGGCAGGGTTGCGCGTGGGGCTCTACACCTCGCCGCATCTGGTGCGCTTCAATGAGCGTATCCGTGTGAATGGCGTGGCGATTACGGACGACGCGCTGGCGTCGCTTTTCGCCGGCTTGGAGCCGCATCTGGCGGCGCTGGCGGGAACGCCGGGGCGCGAGGCGACTTTTTTTGAGGTCACAACAGCGCTGGCATTCCAACACTTTGCCGACGCCGGCGTGCGCCTGGTGGTAATGGAAACAGGGCTTGGCGGACGGCTTGACGCCACCAACGTGGCTGCTCCGCTGGCCTCTGTGATCACACGGATCGGTCTTGATCACATGCAATACCTGGGGGCGACGCTGGAAGAGATTGCAGGCGAGAAGGCCGGCATCATCAAGGCTGGCCGCCCGGTGGTGCTGGGCGCCATGCCGGCGGCAGCGCGGGCGGTCGTGGCGGCGGCGGCGCAGCGCGCCGGTGCGCGGCTGGTCGAGGCCTCCGCTGTTGTCACGGTGCGGCGCGTGTCCGAGACGTGGGCAGGGCAGAAGGTCTCGCTGGCGTCTCTGGAACAGGAATACGGAACTGTGACTGTGCCGCTGCTGGGGCGGCACCAGTTGGAGAACCTGGCGACGGTGCTGACGACGCTCGAAACGCTGGCGGTGGAGGGATTGCCGGCGGTGGCGCCAGCGGTGCTGCGCAAAGGGTTGGCTGCGGTACGCTGGCCGGGCCGCATGCAGGTGCTGGAGACCGCCCCGCCGACGATTCTGGACGGCGCGCACAATCCCGATGCCGCGCATGCGCTGAGTGTGGCGCTGCACGATTTATTGAAAGGACGGCCGGTGGCGCTGCTGTTCGGTATGTGCGAGGACAAGGACGCCGCGGGGTTCCTGCGAGCGCTCGATCTGCCTGTGCGGAAGGTCTGGACAGTGCCGCTCTCGCACCCGCGCGGCCAGACCCCCGGAGCGCTGGCGGCGCTGGTCCGGGCGCGCGGCTGGCCGGTCGATGCGGCTCAGGCTCTGCCTGACGCGCTGGCGGCGGCGCGAGTTTGGGCGGCGGCAGAAGGCGCTGCGGTGGTGATCTGCGGATCGTTGTTTCTAGCGGGCGATGTCCTGGCTTTACGGGAAGGAAGCGGCCATGTCGAACAAACAAATTGAAGTCCTGGTCCGCGGCGTGCTGGTACGGCGGGGGCGCATATTGGTGTGTCAGGGGCGGGGGGCGGATAATGTTTTTCTTCCCGGCGGGCATGTTGAGTTCGGCGAAGCCGCCGCGACGGCGCTGGCGCGGGAGTGGCGGGAAGAACTTGGCGTGAGCGCCAAAGTCGGGCGTTTTTTGGGAGCGGTGGAGCACACCTACCGGCAGAAAAGCCGGGCCCATTGCGAGGTTAATTTCGTTTTTGTGGTGACTTGTCCAGCCTTGTCGTCAGCCGCCGATCCCGAGTCCGAGGAGGATTGGATCAGGTTCCGCTGGATTTCACTCGCGGCGCTCTCAAGTTCGCATCTGGAGCCAGCGCCTCTTTGCCGGCAATTACCACGCTGGCTGGCAACGGCGCATAGCGGCTTGGATTGCTGGGCCAGCACGCTGCCAGCAACCTGAAAGACTTTACTGCAGCAGCCTTTCTCAATATTCACTTGTCGAGCACTGCGGATATGAACTAGGCTGCGGATGCCTAACAACGGGAGGTTCAGTATGTCGAGAGTATTCAATTTTGGAGCTGGTCCAGCGGGGTTGCCGGTCGAGGTTTTGGAAGAGGCGCGCGATCAAATGCTGGACTTTCAAGGCAGCGGCATGTCCATCATGGAGCATAGCCACCGCGGCAAGGAATATGATGCGGTCCATCAGGAGGCCGTCGCTAACGTGAAGTCCCTGCTGCAGCTTGACGCTGATCACGAGGTGCTTTTTCTGCAAGGCGGTGCCAGCCTGCAATTTGCCATGCTGCCTATGAACCTGCTCGGAGCGGGTCAGACGGCCGACTACATCCATACCGGAGCCTGGTCCGGAAAGGCCGTTAAGGAGGCCAAGCTCATCGGCAAGGTGCATCTGGCGGCCGATGTCAGCAAGGCCAGCCCTGCCCGCATCCCCACGCCCGGCGAACTCGTACTGACCCCGGGCGCAGCGTATGTTCACATGACGACCAACGAGACCATTGACGGCACAGAGTGGTGGGACTTCCCCCGTACTGAGGCGCCGCTGGTGGCCGATATGTCTTCGGATATTCTCTCCCGCCCCTTCGATGCCAACCAGTTTGGATTAATCTACGCCGGAGCGCAGAAAAACCTTGGTCCGTCGGGCCTCTGCATGGTCGTAATCCGCAAGGACCTGGCCGCGCGGTCACCGGCAACGCTTTCCAGCATGCTGCGTTACGCAACGCACCTGGAGGAAAACTCCCTCTATAACACGCCGCCAACCTTCGGCATCTATATTCTCATGCTCGTCACCCGCTGGATCAAAGCCATGGGCGCCGCGAATCTGTACCGTCAAAACCGCGAAAAGGCCGCAAAACTTTACGCTGCCATTGATGGCAGTGGCGGATTCTATCGCGGCACCGCCGCTCCGGAGTGCCGCAGCAATATGAACGTCACCTTTCGGCTGCCGGGCGAAGCGCTGGAGGAGCAGTTCGTCAAGGAAGCTTCCAAACAGGCCATGAAGGGTCTCAAAGGCCATCGCGCAGTCGGTGGTATAAGGGCCTCGATTTACAACGCCTTCCCGCTGGCCGGAATAGATGCGCTGGCGGCATTCATGCGGGACTTTCAACGCAAGAACGGATGATATGATACCACGCTATACCGGGCCTGAGATGGGGGCGATCTGGGCCGACGAAAACAAATTCGCCATCTGGCTGCGGATCGAAATTCTGGCCTGTGAGGCGATGGCCAGACGCGGGGAGGTGCCTGCGGCGGATCTGGCGCAGATCAAGGCCAAGGCCGCTTTTGAACTTCCGCGCATCCTCGAAATCGAACGCGAGGTCAATCACGACGTAATCGCCTTTCTGACCAACGTGGCCGAGCACGTAGGGCCTGCGGCGCGCTTTATTCATCAGGGACTGACAAGCTCCGACGTGCTCGATACCGCGCTTGCCGTGCAGATGGTGAACGCCGCGGACCTGCTGATTGCCGGCGTAAAGGCTGTCCGCAAGGCGGCTGCAGCCAAGGCGCGCCGCTTTAAGTTCACCCCGATGATCGGCCGCTCGCACGGCATTCACGCCGAGCCGATCACCTTCGGGCTCAAGATGGCGGTCTGCTACGACGAGTTTGGCCGCGCTCTGGAGCGGCTCGAAACGGCCCGCCAGACGGTGCGCGTCGGGCAGCTTTCGGGCGCCGTTGGAACCCACGCCCACCTCGATCCCGCCGTCGAAGCCTACGTTTGCCGGAAGCTCAAGCTGCGACCGGCCGCTATCTCCACTCAGGTTCTGCAGCGCGACCGCCACGCCGAGTACATGACGACCCTGGCGCTCGTGGCAGCCTCGGTTGAACGCTGGGCGCAGGAGTTCCGCCACCTCCAGCGAACCGAAGTGCATGAAGTCGAGGAGTACTTCGGCAAGCAGCAAAAAGGCTCGTCGGCCATGCCGCATAAGAAAAACCCGATCACAGGCGAAAAGCTTTGCGGGCTGGCGCGTGTGATCCGCGGCAACGCCATGGCCGCCCTGGAGGATGTGGCGCTCTGGCATGAGCGCGACATCTCGCACTCCTCGGTCGAGCGCATTATCCTGCCTGACAGCACGATCGCGTTGGATCACATGCTGAGCCAGCTCGCGAAGCTGATCGAAAATTTGCGCGTTTTTCCGGAGCGTATGTTGCAAAACCTGAACCTGACGCATGGTCTGGTCCACTCGCAACAGCTGCTTCTGCTGCTGACCACAAAGGGCGTCAGCCGCGAAGTGGCCTACCGGCAGGTGCAGCAGCACGCCATGAAGGCCTGGGAAACCGGCGCGGAATTGCGTGACCTCGTAGCCGCAGACCCGGAACTGATGGGCAAGATCGCGCCGGCGGACCTGAACAAAGCGTTTGCGCTTGACGTACACTTCCGCGACGTTAACCGGACCTTCAAGGCTGTGGGATTGTAGGCGCCAGAAGATCGAACCCCAGCCGCGCCGCCAGCGCCTGGCGCTCGATGCCGTAGAATGCCGCCAGCTCCCGCACGCGCCGCGCTGCGCTGTGGATGTCGGGTGGCAGGCGTTTTTTGACTGCCGCAATCATGAGGTTTTTGGCCGTATGCTCAGTTGCTACAAATTCGAACACCCGCGTTTCATATCCGGCCCACTCCAGTAATCCGGCACGTAGCGCGTCGGTGACAAACTCCGCCTGACGCTCGCGCATAATCCCGTGCTGCAACGCCGCTGCCAGCGCTGGCGGTGGACGTAGCGCGGGGCGCAGTTCCTTGTGACAACAGGGAGCCACGAGAATCAGCGCGGCATTCGACTGCACCCCGCAGGCGATTGCGTCGTCGGTGGCCGTGTCGCAGGCGTGTAACGCCATCAGGATGTCGGAGCGGACGGGCGGCATGTCGGCGATAGCGCCCTGACGGAAGCGCAAGCCGTTCAGCCCGTGCTCTTCCGCCACGCGGTTGGTCAGCGTCACCAATTCCGCACGGGACTCCACGCCCAGCGCTTCCAGATGCGGCCAGCCATGCCCGCGCAACCAATCGTAAGCTGCGAATGTCAGATAGCCCTTGCCGCAACCCATATCCACAAGCCGCAGTGACGCAGGCGCGTCCGCACTCCCCGGCGGAGCAAGCTCCGGCTCCGGGGTCAGCGCTGCCGCCTCCAGCAGGCCACGCAAGATTTCCACGAATTTGTTGATCTGCCGGAACTTGGACTGCATCTCCTTGCGCACTGAGCCATTGCCATCGGTAATTCCCAGGCCGCACAGCCATCCCGCCAGTAGCGCGTTGACCGGGCGCTGTTTCTGGTGATCGTGCGCACAGGATGGCGGAGCTGCATGCGTGCCAGGTCGTATCATCAGCGAGTCGCGATGCCCCGCGTGCCGTTCCAGCGTCGCGCTTTGATCGGTCGCCAGCAGGTGCGCATTTTGAAAGCCGTCGCTCAGCAGGGCCTCCAGCAGACCGCCTGCTTGCTCCATTGTAAAGTTGCGCGTCACATCGCGCGTCGCATAGCGATAGACCATCTGCAGCCGCAGGCCTGCCTTGATTGACACGGGGCGTGCATGAACCTTGCGCAGCCCGGGGTCCGCCCCGCAATACCCGCTGAAGGAAGCCTTGATCAGGCGCCCTGTTGCAATCGCCTGGCGCAGGCACTCTACGAAACGCTCAATGGCCGGAAGGTTGTCCATGGGCGCTAACCTACCTTACTCACCCGCTCCCGGACAAGTCGCTGCGGTATTTATGATTCATGCATTTTTTCAATTTTAATGCTTGCCTGACGCCGTGGATTCTGTCAAATATACCTGCTCTTGACGGTGGGCCCCCTGCGAAACCATCCACAAAAGGCTGGCGGGCGGGTAGGGTAGCCCGTGGAACCCAAATAATGAGCAAACCAACAACTAAACCTATGACTGAAAAGAAAAAACTTACCAAGCGCGCCGCTGCCGCTGCCGCCGCTGCCGCCGCCATTCCCGTGGACCTGGAACGCGTGGCGATGGAAAAACTCTACGCGGATACCATGAAGAACCTTACGGAAGGTTCTGTGATTCCGGGAAAAATCCTGGAAATCTGCGGTGAAGATGTCGTGGTTGATATCGGATCGAAATCCGAAGGCATCATTCCTCTCGTTGAATTCAAGGAAATTGCAGATCTTAAGCCCGGCGACGTGCATGACGTGCTGATCGAAAGCATGGACGACGAGACCGGCACGATCAAGCTGAGCTATCAGCGGGCCAAGGAACAGCAGCGCTGGAACCGCGTGGTGGCCAACTGCAAAGAAGGTTCGGTTGTCAAGGGCATGGTTCAGGGCCGCGTGCGTGGCGGGTTGCTGGTGGATGTGGATGGCATCGAGGCCTTCCTTCCGGGCTCTCAGGTTGACATTGTGCCGGTGCAGAATCCGGACGATTACCTCAACCGCGAGTTCGAGTTCAAAATCATCAAGATCAACACCGACCGCAAAAACATTGTTATTTCACGCCGTGAATTGCTTGAGGATCAGCGCCGCGGCCGTAAACGCGAATTGCTGACCGATTTGAAGGTTGGCCAGTTGCGTCCGGGCGTGGTCAAGAACATCACCGATTTCGGTGTGTTTGTGGATCTCGACGGCATGGATGGGCTGCTGCATATCACCGATATGAGCTGGGGCCGTCTCAACCATCCATCGGAACTCGTCAAGGTTGGCGAACCGATCGATGTCATGGTGCTCGATGTGAACCTGGAAAAGGAACGGGTTTCGCTTGGCCTCAAGCAGAAGCAGCAGAACCCCTGGGACAATATCGAGAACAAGTACCCCGTCGGCAGCCGGCTGCGCGGCAAGGTCGTCAGCCTGATGCCCTACGGCGCATTCATCGAGCTGGAATCGGGAGTCGAAGGCCTGGTGCATGTCTCGGAAATTTCATGGACCAAGCGTGTGGTGCGCGCCTCGGATGTGCTCAAGGTTGGCGAGAGCGTGGCGATTGTCGTGCTGACCGTGAACAAAACCGACCAGAAAATCGGTTTGGGCATGCGCCAAATGGAGGAAAATCCCTGGGACGGTGTGCGCGGCAGCTATCCGATCGGCACCCGCGTCAGCGGCACGGTGCGTAACCTCACGAGCTACGGGGCCTTCATCGAGCTGGAGGATGGAATTGACGGCATGGTGCACGTCTCGGATATGTCGTGGACACGCAAGGTCAATCACCCCTCCGAAGTTCTCAAAAAGGGCGACAAGATCAACGCCGTTGTGCTGGAAGTGGATCCGGACAACCAGCGCATCAGCCTCGGCCTCAAGCAGGCTTTAGATGATCCATGGTCCTCGATTGCCGCGCGCTACAAAATCGGCCAGATGGTCAAAGGCAAAGTCACCAAGCTCGCTTCCTTCGGCGCTTTCGTGGAGCTGGAAGATGGAATTGACGGGCTGGTGCACATTTCCCAGATCAGCGAAGAGCGGGTTGAGAAGGTCAAGGATGTCATCAAGCTTGGTCAGGAAGTTCAGGCGCGTGTCGTGCGCATCGACGAGGTCGAGCGTAAGATCGGACTGAGCATTAAAGCGGCGGCGGTGTCCGACGCAGACTTCGTCGTCAAAGACGAGATGCTCCAAGGCCTTGGCCCTGGCGAAGATCTTGGCGATCTGGCTGGTGTGTTGGATGCAGCGTTCAGCACCAAGTCCAACGAGGACTGGCATCCGGGAGAAAAGGGCAGCAAAACCGAGTAGCCCCGGCGCAAGAACGGTACGCAAAGGCGCGGCGGACGAAAGTCCGGCGCGCCTTTTTATTTCTGCCGGATTAAAGCTCTATCAGCAACATATCCGCTACATCGAGCGGCAGTGTCACTACGAGGTTGCCGTTTTCAGTTTTGTATTCCAGCTTGGCTTGTTCCACCGACCGCAACTTGGACGCTTTGGTCACGCCGTGAATCGTCACTGTCAGCTGCGGAACCGGTTTCCCGCTGTAGTTGATCAGCGTCACTGCCAGGCGACGCACAGGCTTGAGCGTGTCAATACAAGTGCTTTCAACCAGAGCTTCGCTGCATGACACGGGTCTCACAAAGTCCGCCGGCAGGAAGTCGTCCACCAAAGCCCGGCGCAAGGCGGGGTCCATGGCGGTGGGAATGAAGTGCGTAAAACTGCTGTCACAGCTGCCGCGGTCTGTCGGTTGCAAGGGTAAAGCTTTACGCAGATACTCCTGGCCGGGCAGGAAGGCGAACAAAACGGCCTTGCCCTTGCCGTGCGTTTTTTCAACCATAGCCGGCTTGCCGTCGCTGAATTTGCCCAGCAGCTTGCCGTCGCCGGTGGTCAGGTCCTGCTTCCAGGCAATCACGCCGATGTTCTCCAGTTTGCGCTCGCCTTCGCCCAGGGTCGCCGTGGCGAATGGTTTGTAGCGCGGCAGGTCCTGCTTGGATAGGAACGGCTTGTTTTCGATCAGAATGTAATCGAGGAACTTCGGGTCGCGGTTCAACTGCTGGGCTTTGATTCCGTAAAGTGCGCCGGCTTCCGGATTGGGCTTGTTGAATTCGTCAAGGAATCCGCCGCCCGCCAGCGCCACCACTGTGCCGCCCGCCTCCGCCCATTTACGGAGCGCGGTGACGGCTTTGGAGTGCAGCCACTGCTGGGTGACATAAATGACCTTGTAGTTCTTCGCCAGCCCGTCAATCACGTCGTCCTCGCTCAGAAAATCCACCGGCACCTGGGCATGGCGCAGGGCGTAGTAGATGGCTTTACGTTCATTGTTGTGGAGGGCCAGCGTGGTGTTGTCGGCGCCGGTCATAATGTCGTCCACGCTGGAAAGCAGCAATCCAACCTGTGCCGGTCGCACCTGCCCGTCCATCACATAGTCCTCGAATTGGCCGGCCGCGTGGGAGCAGTCATAAATTGCCCGCCACATCGCGAGGTCGCTGGTTGCCACGTAATTTTCCGTGGCGGCCACGGCCAACGGGGAAGCGCAGAAATAATTGATCATTTTCGCGCCGTGGGCCACGCAGGTGTAGAACGACAGCCGGAAATCCTTCGGCGTATTTCCAGGGCTGTGCGGCATCACATACATGTGGATCGGCAGGTTGTTGTATTTCGCGCCGGCCCGGAAGGCTGAGGTCACATAGCCCATAACCTGTATGCTGAACTCCGGAACCTGCCAGACATAATCTTCGCTCCACGGCATCGACATGGCTTTCAGCTTGAACGTGCGGATGTAGTTGATTTCGCTGACCAGATAGTTCGAGTGCGGCGCGTAGTTGGCGCCTGTGAGAATGCCCTTGGCAGAGTAGGCCGCAGTTCCGGCGATATATTGCTGGGCCCCGTTTTCGATCGCGCACAGTTTGGAGTAGTAGAAAAGCGGACTGTTCCTGTCCGTGGTGTAGCTGGCCGCCTCCCGGCCCTTGACCCCGTGTGCGGCCAGCCCGGCCCGGAACGTAGCGTCGTCCGGTTTAACCGCCGGCAAATGGGTCTCATCGCCATAGCTGACAATGTAGGTGTCATTCATTTTCCCCTTGGCCAGTTCGGCGTTGACCCAGGTTGGGTCGGGATTACTTAGATGACATACCAGCTTGCGCTTTTTGCCCTCCTGCCCGAGCATGGTGTTGTCGCCCAGCATGGTGGTCAATTCACGAGCTATCGGGTTTTCCAGGCCACCCCAGCCCATGATGTTGTAGATCAGGAAGCGCTTGGCTGCGGGCCCCTTATCCGGGAACCTGGCTACCTCGCCTTTGAGCCAGGTCAATGATTCCGGGACTGTCCGTATGACCGGCAGCCACCAGCGATTTTTCAGGGCTTGCTCTAAAGCCGGGTTCGGCGCAAGGTTGCCGGGCATTTCAAAAGTTGTGGTGCCGCTTACTTCCAGAGCCTTGACGGTCTTCAATCCGCCCTTGCCATCCGGTATGGCAAATTCAAGGCCCAGCTTTTGCGGGGTCTTAAAGGTCCAGGTCGAGTCGTGGAGTGCATCCAGTAATTGCCCCATGGGCACCCAGCCGGACACGGCGCCCGGCGGGAGCTTTTGATCCTCCGGCTGGGTCTTGAAGAAGTTGGTGCCCGAACACGCGGCCAGATGTTTTGCAGCGACTGCTGTTGAGCGTGGACCAGCCAGTTCATAGGTGGTTGCTGATTGCGCATAACCGGACTTCAAGACCTTGAGCGCAGCCCAATCCCGCAGGTGGACGGTGTACGGCGAATGCTGGCCACCCGGGTCCGGGGCCAGCTCGGGCGCCACCGGCGCCTGACCAAGATTCTTGATGCGGATGTAAAGGCCGCCGTCCTGTACCAGCCACCCATCCAGCTCCAGATAAGTGCGGGCCTGCGTATTCTTGCGCTGCGCTGCGCGTCCGGCCTTGTCATCCGTTAAACAGATCACGTCCACATTCCGCCGCGCTGCCTGCAGGCGGGGTGTGTTCCCATCCATTTGCGGAGCGGCGGTCATGCGGACGATCGCCGCACCAGCGGCGAGTTTCGCGGCCCCTTTTTCCTGCCAGACAATGTTGTCTGTCGCGCCCCAGAAGAACCTTTGCATTGGCGCGCGCCGGGCATTTTCATCGCCGGAACACCCCCATATTTTCGGATCGGTCAAGCGCCCGAATGTTTCCTTGTAAAGCACTTTGCCTTTTTGTTCGACTTCTACTGTGAACTCGACGGAAAAATCGTAGGGCTGTTCATAACGGGCCAGCACCTCGAATTCGCCATCGTGAGGAATGGTCACCAACTGCTCTGCCACGGCGTCCTTGCCCTGTGCCACCTGTCCGGGAGCGCCCAGGCAAGCCATGCGAGAGAGGAATGTAATGGCAAAAGTGGAGGCGAAATAGTTTTCCCGGAACGGCACCACCGCCCATTCGCCCTTGACCACCTTGAAATCCTCGGCTTCGGCAAACAGCCGGATGGGCTTGTCCGGAGACTGCGCCAGTCCGACCATTGTTGCCAGCATGCCAATTCCGCAGAATACCGCCGCCCGTTTTGATCGCATCATTATCTCTTCTCCTGATCCTGGTTGCTCATCATCTACATCTGCCCGACAATTTCCCGTAAAATAGTCTCCGTGGTGACGATGCCCACCACTGCGCCGCTGTGACCGGTCACGAGGCACTGCCTGCGGCGCGAGCGGCGCAGGAGTGTGAACACCTCGGTCAGCGGTGCGGAGGCGGCGACAAACAGCGGCGGCTGGACGAAGGGCGCCAGCGGCGCGGTGTCGGGCGCATTTGCAGCGAAAACGTCAAAGATATTTACAACGCCGGTATATGCTTGCTGTGCCTTGTTATAAACCGGGAAGCGGTTGAATTTGGCGCCGCGGCATTGGTCGAGGAACTGCTGGACCGTCGTATCCGTAGTGACACGCACAATTTGTGCGGCGGGAATCATAATGTCCACGACCTTTTTTTCGGTCAGCGCGAACACGCGCCGGATCATAATGCGCTGTTTGGGGCTGAGGGCGCCATGTTCCTCGCCCTCATGGGCCAGCAGCTCCAGTTCGTCTTTGGTGACAAACATCGGCCGCGGCGCCTGCTGTTTGAGGTTGCCCGGCAGTAAGGCCTGCGTGATCCAGGTCATGGCGTTGCCCAGCGGGCGCAGCAGATGTTCGCTGAACACCAGAAGTCGCGCAAAGCGTGAGCAGCGCGGCAGCGGATCGCTTTGGAACCAGGCCTTGGGCAGGTACTCGGCGAACACAAGCACGATCAGCATCATGGCTATGTTAGCCAGAGTTTCGCCCCAGTAGCCGTTGCTGCGCCCGGTCAGCGCCTGTTCCACTTCGGTGCCAAGGTGCCCTGCCAGAACCGCGACCATGACCATGGCGAGATTAACGCCAACGAGGGTCGTGGCAAGCAGGCGGTCGGGATGATCCAGAAACTCCTGCAGGCGGGCGGCGGCGCGGTCGCCATTGTCCACGCGGTGGCGTAGCTGCATGCGGTTAAGCGAAATCACGCCGGTTTCGATGCCGGCAAAAAACGCGTTAGCAGTCAGGCAAAACGCAATTACAATCAGTACTGAGAGCATCAGCCACCACCTTCTACGGCATCGCCGGGCGGTGGCGGCAGACGTTCCACCATCACGCTCGTAATGCGGTGGCGGCGCATTTTCATTACTGTCACCCGGCACTCCTGTGCTTCGACACGATCGCCAACCCTGGGCAGGCGTTTCATATGCACCGTGATCCAGCCGGCGATGCGGTCGGCGCCCCCGGCATCCAGATGCAGATCAAGCTCATAGTTCAAATCCTCGAGGCTGGTCGTGCCGTCTGTGATCCACTGATTGTCGCCCGCAGCCTCAATGGTGGCGGGTAGCCCGCCGTCGGCAACAGCGGCGAAATCCACGATTTCGTCCAGAATGTCGCCGCGCGTGATCAGGCCCGCCGTGCCGCCGTATTCATCAATTACGACCGCAATGCTCAGCTCCTGCTGCTGGAAGATGGTGAGGAGATTATCGAGCGGCGCGGTGTCGGGGACGAAAAAGTGCGGATGCAGGTGCGCTTGCAAATCGCCAGCGGGGTCCAGCAGGTAGGCCCGCACATCAAGGAAGCCTTCGATATGGTCGAGATTTTCGCGGTACACGGGCAGGTGGTGAAAGCGGCACCCGCGCGCTGTCGAGCGATGCTGCTCCGGGAGGTCGTTGATGGCCAGGCCCACGATGTCCACCCTCGGCGTAAGCACGTCGCGGGCCTGCAGGTTCTCCAGCCGTATAATGCCATCCAGCATCATGCGCTCCTCGTGGTTGAGCAACCCCTCGGAATGTCCCACATCCACGGCGGTAAGTAATTCCCCGCCTGTGACCGCTGCCTTCTTGGGGCGGAACACTTGCTGCGAGGCGTCGGTAATACGTTCCAGCAGCCGGCGGATCGGCGTAACGCCGGTGATCAGCCAGCCCAGCGGGCGGACATACAACACGGCCAGCTGTTCCGGACGGCGCATCGCAAAGCGCTTTGGGCCAACTTCGCCAAAAATAATCAGGAGCACCGTCATTACGGAAATGGCGATCGTTTCCGCATGTGTCTGTGTAAAGCTGCGCACGATAATGTAGCCAAGATTGGCGGCGGCGACATTGACGATGGTGTTGCCGATCAGCACGCTCGAAAGCAGCGCTGTCGGCGTCGCAAGCAGATGCTCGATGGCGGCGGCCTTGCGGGGGTGGCGGCGACGGATGCGGTGGATTTGCAGCGGATTGAGCAAAAAAAGCGCAGTTTCAGCGCTTGAGAAAAACGCGGACATCATCAGCAGCACAAGCAAAACAGCCAGGGCTGCAATTATCAACAACATGAATAACTCCGTGAAAAACCTGCCAAAACAACCTGCATGCTGCGCATTGATCCCGCCGGGGGATGCCGGGAGCGCCTTGCAATTCCTGAGTGGTCAGGATACCAGATGGAAATGCCCGCGGGAACCAAGATATATGCCAAGCCAGCGTTCGACGGCCATCATCGCACGGTGTTTACGCTCGCGGGAAGTCAGGCGATGGTGGGGATTGGCCGCGAAAAGCCCGGTCTCAGGCCCCAGCCAGTCACGGATTACCGAGGGGTGGACGCCTGTGAAAGGGCGCAGCACTTGCGGATCCCTGTCGCGGTACTCCACCGACGGCGTGCGGTCGCTCCAATACTTTTCGATGCGCCCCTTGAGCGCCTGCATGCGCTCCTCGGGCCGCACCCAGCCGTAGTGGTAGATGGTTGCGCCTGCAAGCGCAGCGCGGGGGTAGCGGGCGCGCAGCGGGCGATCGAGCACCGCGAAAAACAGCCCTTCGGGCGCCCAGGCCGGGATCGTATTACGCAGTATGCGCACTTCACGCCGGTACCAGTTAGGCGACCAGGCCAGCGTGCTGCCATTGCCATAGAAGTGCAGGTAATCAAAAGCCAGCGCCTCAACGCGCGGGTTGTTCAAATGCAGCTGCATGGCGCTGCGTATGCGGTCCAAATCCTGCTCGTGCACGATTTCGTCACCCTCCAGATAGAAGGCCCAGTCGCCGGTGCAGTTGAATAGCGCAATGGACTTCTGCTGTGCGTAAACGAAGCCCTTATATCCGGGCGTGGGGTGGATGCCCTCATTCCATGTGGTGTGAATAATGCGCAGGCGCGGATCGCCAATCGCCCGCAGGCGCGCCTCGGTGTCGTCCTCGCAGGGGCCGAGGGCCACGACAAATTCGTCCACGATCGGCAGCACGGAGCGAATCGAGGCCTCAAACGGGTACCCGTATTTCACGCCGTTGCGCAGGAAGTTGAAGGCGCTGACTTTCATGGGGCGACGTTCAGTGTCCGGTATTCAGCAGGCCGCCGGCCAGGACAATGTTTTGCTGGCGCCCGGTGAGCGATATGTCGAGCGGAATTTCGATCTTGCGGGTGGCGTTGAGCAGCGTCAGGCGGCGCTTGCCGGTTTTAATCTCCGCGCGCACATCGGCGAGCAGCAGCTCGTCACCGGCGGCAATGCGGTCGTAATCGGCCGGGTTTGCAAAGGTCAGCGGCAGGATGCCGACGTTGATCAGATTGTCCGTATGGATGCGTTCCATGCTCTTGGCGATCACGGCGCGTACACCCAGAAACATCGGGCAGAGCGCGGCATGTTCGCGGCTGGATCCCTGGCCGTATGACTCGCCGGCAATGATGAAGTTGTGGCGGCCCGCATCGCGCGCGCCGGCCGCGCGCTGCGCAAAGCCCGGATCCACGCCTTCAAAGACAAACTGGGCGTAGGCCGGTATGTTCGAGCGGTATTTCAGCCGCGCGCCGGCTGGCATGATGTGATCGGTAGTAATGCGGTCGCCAAGCTTGATCGTGGCGGGGCCGGTAAGCGCATCGGGAAGCGGGGTGTTGCGCGGAGGATCGCCGATGTTCGGGCCGCGCACAACGACCACCGAGCTCCCGTCGGGGAGTGGGCGGATCAGCAGCGCGTCGTCGCACTCAAAGCGTTTAGGCATCGCCACGCGCGGATATTTAATATCCGTTATCAGCAGCGGATCCACTATCCGTCCGTGAATGGCGGCCAGGGCGGCAACCGGCGGGCTGACCAGATAAACGCGGGCGGACTTGGTGCCCGAGCGGCCCTCGAAGTTGCGATTGTTCGTGCGCAGGGAGACCGCGTCGGTTGCTGGCGAGAGGGAGTTGCCGATGCAGAAGCCGCAGGCGTTTTCCAGCAGCCGCGCGCCGGCGGCAAGCAGGTCGGTCACGCTGCCGTCGTCGGCAAGCATCCTGAGCACCTGACGCGAACCGGGGGCAATGCCCAGGCTCACATCGGGGTGCACCACTTGACCCTTGAGAAGTTTTGCAACCGTCTTGAGGTCCGTGAAGGACGAGTTCGTGCAGGAGCCGATCAGCACCTGATCCACCCGTTTGCCGGCGAGCGAGGCGACAGTGACGATGTTGTCCGGTGCGTGCGGCGCAGCGGCCAGCGGCTCCAGCGTGTCCAGATCGAGTGTCACAGTGCGGGAGTATCCGGCGTCGGGATCGGCCAGTAATTCGCGCCAGACTTCACCGCGGCCCTGGGCCTCGAGAAAAACACGGGTGGCTTCGTCGCTCGGAAAGACCGAGCTGGTGACGCCGCACTCGGCGCCCATGTTTGCAATTGTGGCGCGTTCGGGGATGGTCAGGGTTTTTAAGGCTGGCCCGGCATATTCGAACACGCTGCCGACATTGCCCCTGGTTGAGAAAATTTTAAGCAGCTTGAGAATCACATCCTTGGCTGTGACCCATGGGCGCAATTTCCCGGTCAGCTCAATTCGCACCACCTTCGGGGCGGTCAGGTGAAACGGGCCGCCGCCCATGGCTACGGCGACGTCCAGCCCGCCTGCGCCGATGGCAAGCATTCCCAGCCCGCCGCCAGTGGGTGTGTGCGAATCGGAACCCAGCAGCGTCTTGCCTGGCACGCCAAAGCGTTCCAGATGCAGCTGGTGGCAGATGCCATTGCCGGCTTTGGAGAAGACTATGCCATAGCGGGCGGCGACGGACTGAAGGTAGGCGTGGTCGTCGGCGTTCTCAAAACCGACCTGAACCGTATTGTGATCCACGTAACTGACCGCCAGTTCGTTCTGGATGCGCGGCACGCCCAGCGACTCGAACTGCAGGTAAGCCATGGTGCCGGTGGCGTCCTGCGTCAGAGTTTGATCAATTTTGATCGCAATCTCGGATCCCGGCG
>JBAXJV010000002.1:0-28019 GCA_037137675.1 bacterium
GGTAGTCGGGATTGTCAGGAATCGCGTCGTTGATTATTGCCCAATGATCCATCGCATCCTCGTATTCCGTAAGTTCGGTCAGCGCCCGCGCCAGTTCGATCCGTACGTCCATACGGTCTGGACTTTCGACGAGCAGTTGCCGCAGCAGCGGCAAGGCTTGATCGGAGCGCCCGCGCCAGAGCAGATTCTGGGCTTGCCAGATGCGCACTTCGTACTGGTCGTGGTTAAGCTCCAGGCTCGCCTTGAGCAGCGAGCCGGCTTTTTCGAGATCGTTGCGCGCGTTTGCGGCTTGCGCGAGCAGATTGAGCGCTAATGGTTCGCGCGGGTCAAGGCGCTGCAAGCGTTCCCATAGACGTTGTGTTTCATCCTTGCGTCCAAGGCCCCAGTAGGCCCAACCCAAGGCACCCCATGCTCCCAGCAGCGTCGGATCTTCCTTGATCGCGAACTCCAGCTTTGGCACGGCCTTTTCGTATTCCTTGTCCTTGACATCTATCATGCCGGCGTACATCTGTTTTTTGGCGGGGCTGTCCACCAGCACGTCATATTCGCTGGTGCTATTCGTAACAGCAGGCGCTGACGAGGCCGGCAGATTGGTCGTGAACATCGTGGCGGCGGGCGCCGCCTGCAGTGCGGGCACGGATTCGCTGAGCAGTACGCCTCCGCATACGGCAATTCCAGCCGCAACTCTTGCCCAATCACGCTGCTTCCGTTTATTCATCTTGTTGCAGAGACGCCGGAGAAGCCCATTGCGGCGATTAGTTTTGAGGCCGCCAAATCGGCCCCTGCGCGGCTCAAATGTATGCCGTCGTTTTCCCGCACTGCCAATGGCATGCCGTCGCGTCCGATCAGGTAAGAACTGAATGTTCCAGGCTTGCGGCTCAGTAAAGCCCTGGTTTCGAAAATATGAATTGATGGACGCAAGCCGGCCTCTTTCCGGAGGATGGCGTTGATTTCCGTTGCATCAGCCTGATGGCGGGCGTCACGCATGTCGGGCAGCTCCATCCAAAGCACCTGCCGGGAGCCGCCGCTTGTCAGGATGTCCATCGCCGTGCCAAGGCGTTGCGCGTACGCTTTGTTCCAAGCCTCGTCGCCGGGTTGAACAATCACGCCGCCATCCACCTGCATCGCTTGTTTGTCATTGGTGCCAAGGGCAACGATTACAAAATCGGGCCTGGCTTCGACTATTTCACTGCGCATTTTACCGAGCCAGTCAAACGTGTCCAGCCGCGCCAACCCTGAGGCCAGCGACGTAAAGATGGTCGCCGTTACGCCGGGTTGCCGGGCCAGTTCGCGTTCCAGAGAATGCGCTAGCAGCCGCATCATCGAATCGCCAAGAATCAGCACCCGCTGTGGTGTTGCCGCATTGGTGGAAGGCGCGACAACCCTTGCCGCAGCGCTGTTGGTCTGCGCCACGGCCGGCATGTTCAAGCCCGCCATGAGCAAGCCCAGGGCTGTCCATCCAGCCTTATTCTTGAGCATGCTGTTCAGGCTCCTTGCCTGCCCAATGCCGCTCCATCCAGGCGCGCGGGCGGTCCAGGCGGGTTTGCGCGCTCAGTTGTTTGATTGGTAATGCCATCGTCAGCCAGACGGTGCGCCAGGCTCCGTACGGCAGCCGCGACGTCTCCTCATAGATCCGCACTCCATTCAACAGCGTGGCGGCGGCATAAAATACTACCAGCGCCAAAAGCACCGAACGCAACGGCACGCCTTTAAGGGCCACCGCGCGATCATCGCTGATTTGCATGCCGTGCTGACTAGGATGCGTCATAAGCCACCATTCTAAGGCCCCCTGCATATTCGTCAAGTTTTGTAAATCACCTTAGAACTTAGAACTGGAAGTAGATGAAAGGCGCTACCCCTTCGGGCCCGAAAGCCAGAATAATGGTTAGCAGCAACGCCGCGATCAAGCCTATGACTGCCGGCGGAAGGCGTGCCAGCGCATCCCAGGCACGGGCAATGCGCTGGCCGTCTAGGAACTGCGTTAGCAAGCCAATTGCCAGCACGGACAAGTTGATTCCTGTCCAGAGCGTTGCTGCGCCATCCCAGCGAAGCATCGCATTCAGCAGGCTGGTCGCGTCGCCCCAGGTTGGAGCGCGGAAGAAAACCCACGCGAAACAGACCACTTGAAACAGCCACACCCTTGCCAATCCGTGCGCAATCCAGGTAGGCCAGCGTCCCTGTCCCCCGGTGCCTGCAGTCGCTCCGGAGCGTACGCCTAAACCCTTTGCCACTGTCCGTACAAACGGTTGCAGCAGACGCTCGATCACCAGATAGACGCCGTGCAAGGCACCCCACAGCACAAAGGTCCAGGCTGCGCCATGCCACAGGCCGCCCAGCAGAAAAGTGAGAATCAGATTGCGATAGATTTTCCAGGGGGCGCAACGCGAACCGCCCAGCGGAACGTATAGATAGTCGCGCAGCCAGGAAGAAAGTGAAATATGCCAGCGGCGCCAGAATTCCTGAAGCGACAGCGAGAAATACGGCGCGTCAAAATTGATCGGGAAGCGCAAGCCCATCAGCAGCGCCAAGCCGATCGCAATATCCGAATAAGCCGAGAAATCGCAGTAGATCTGAATGGCGTAGGCGTAGATGCCGAGCATTGTGTCGGGCGCATTATGCATGGCGCCGGTGGCAAACACGGGGTCGGCCATGCGCGCCGAGAGCGTGTTGGCGATCACCACTTTCTTGAAAAGCCCCACCAGGATCAGGCTGGCCGCGCGGCCGATATCGACCGGCGCCAGACGCGTGGGGGGGTGCTCAATCTGCGGCAGGATATCGCCTGCGCGCACAATCGGACCGGCTACAAGATGCGGGAAATAAGCCAGGTAGGCCCCGAATCCCGCCATGTGTTTGGCCGGCGTCATCTCGCCGCGATAGATGTCGATCACGTAACTCAGCGCGTGAAACGTGAAGAAAGAAAGGCCGATCGGCAGTATTACATCAAGCAATGGCAAAGAACAGGGAGTCTGCAAGCGACTGGCCAGCAGGTAGGCGTTCTGGACAAAGAAGCCGTAATATTTGAAGAAACCCAGCAAGCCCAGATTAAAAACGATGAGTCCGGTGATCAATGCGTGTCGCGCCCGCGCCCCGCGGGTGCGGTAAAGCCACACGCCGCCCCAGTGATTCACAACCGTGCTGGCTGCCAGCAGGGTCAGGAAGCGCACGTCCCACCAGCCGTAGAAAACCCAGCTTGATATCAGCAGGAACCACGCCCATAAAGCCGGACGGCGGACAAGCGCCCAGTTCAAAGCCAGCACAACCATGAAAAACAGCGCGAAACTTACTGTCGGGAATAACATTTTATGCTGCTCATTCCGTCAGTTGTCCAGCGAGCTTGCCGACACCGTTCGCGCCTGCTACCTTGGGGTTCGCGAACCCGCGGGCGAGTGGTGGAACGGCAGACACGCAAGACTTAGGATCTTGTGCCGCAAGGCGTGGGGGTTCAAGTCCCCCCTCGCCCACTTTACAGAGAGCGAACAAAACGCGCGAAGCGGGTCATGCCTTCTTCGATCGTCTTTAAGCTGCAGGCGTAAGAAAATCGCACACAGCCCGGAGCGCCGAATGATTCGCCCGGGACTACGGCCACTTTTTCACGTTCGAGCAGGCGCTCGGCGAAGATGTGTGACGGCACGCCAAAACTGGATACGTCGGGCAGCATGTAAAAGGCGCCCATCGGCCGCACACAGCGGACCCCGGAAATCGCCGTCAGCCGTTCATACAGACAGGCCCGCCGCTCGGTGAAAGCCGTAAGCATGCGTGCAATAAACTCCAGCGACTGCGGCCCTTCCAGTGCCGCCACAGCGCCGTGCTGGGCAAATGTGTTCGCTCCGGAAGCGCTGTGGCTCTGCAGTGTCAGCGCGGCGTTGATCACCGGTTGCGGTCCAGCTGCATAGCCGAGGCGCCAGCCGGTCATGGCGTAAGATTTGCTGAACCCGTTTACGGTTATTGTGCGCGCAAAAATTTCAGGGGACAGGCCAGCTACACTTACGCTTTCCGCGCCGTCGTAGACAATTTTTTCATACACCTCATCAGAAATAATCATCCAGTTGTGCTCAACCGCCACCTCCGCCAGTGCGGTCAGCTCGGACGGCGTGTAGACAATACCGGAGGGATTACATGGGCTGTTCAGTACCAGCACCCGCGTACGCTTGGTGGCCGCACTGCGCAGATCGGCGGGGGTGATCTTATACCCGTTTTCAACCTTGCCCTGCACGTCCACTGGTGTGGCCCCGGCAATCCGGACCATTTCCGGATAACTCAGCCAGTAAGGGCTTGGAATCAGCACCTCGTCGCCTTCACGACAAAGCACCAGAAACAGATTGAAAAGCGAGTGTTTGGCGCCGTTACTGACGAGCACCTGACCGGGAGCATATTCGAGCCCGTTTTCCCGCTGGAGCTTGGTCACGATTGCTTTACGCAGGGCCGGGATGCCCAGCGTCGGGCTATACTTGGTCTGTCCGTTTGCCAGCGCCCGGGCTGCTGCGGCTTTGATGTGCTCGGGAGTGTCGAAGTCCGGCTCGCCGGCTCCAAACCCGCAGATTTGGTCGCCCGCTGCCGCCATGGCCTTCGCGCGTGCTTCTACTTCCAAAGACGCGGACGGAGCGATTGATGTAATACGTTCATTTAGAACCATAATATTTATCCACCCATTCTCGAATGTTATCCTTGGCTACATTGATAATCCGCATTTCGCGGAGCGCATTCTCCGGCGAATCCGAGGCATGCGCGGCGTTGACCATGATGTCGTGACCGTACTCGCGGCGGACCGAGCCGAGCTGGGCTTTGGCCGGATCAGTTGCGCCGAGCAGAGAGCGGATTTTCTCCACAGCGCTCATGCCCTTGTACACTAGCGCCAGACAGTCTTCCGAACCCACTTGAGCCTTGTCGGCCTCGGCCACCTCGCAAGGCCGGTGGCCTGTCATAAAGCGGATGATTTCCTCGAACTGATGATCGCCCGCCGCCGGACCGAGATGTTCTCCGATCAAGGCCTTCAGATCCTCAGACACTTCCAGATTCAATTCCCGGCTCAGCACCTCGCCCGCCTGCCGGGCCACAATCTGCCGGAACTTTTCCCGCAGCACATCATGGACCGGTCCGTAAAACTCCTCGGCCTGCGCCACGGTCATGCGGATTTTACGGATGCCGATGATTCTCAGTCCAGAGCGCGACAGCAGGTCAATGATATGTCCGGGCCGGACGCTGGGAAAGCGAAAGTTGTCGGGCTTGAGCAGTACCAGCGTATGCTGCACCCCTTCATCGCCCATCGGCACATCGGCGGCGGCGTCTATCAGTCCGCCGTCGCTGTCCGCATAGGAGGCCCAAAGGCGCAGCACCTTGGCCGCACGCTCGACCGTCGGTCCCACCAGCACGGCTGGTTCGAAATAGCGCACGCTGCCGTCGGGGTCCATGATGTAGTCGCCGTAAGTGTCGCGAATTGTTTCGCCGCCGATCCAGTTGGCGCGAATGTGGCCCGTGGCTTCGCGGACTTTCTGGATGGCATTTTCGCCTTCGAAAAGCAGCAGCATCACGCGTCGCACAAGGCCCGTTTCCGGATCGGGCGTGTAGACGCGCGTTACATAGGCTGACAGCATCCGTCCGACTTCCGGATCAGGGTGCTCTTTCCGCAAAGACTCAGCATAGGTCGCGGATAATTCCCGGCTTGGTCCATATAATCTGACCGCCACCAGTTCCAGCCCGGTCCGGCTCATCAGGCGCCCGATCACTCCGCCGGTGCGGGATTTGGCGATTGTGTATGGATTAATCAGTGCGAATGCCAATTCCGAAGCCATGACCTGTACCCCCTCCTCGATTACATCCGCCGAGTATTTCAAGCCTGCCACGTTCGCGCAAGTGAAAATATGAGCCGACTTGACATTGACCAATATCGCCTGCTAGGTTCCTCCCTACGTCGGGGCGTAGCGCAGCCTGGTAGCGCGCTTGCTTGGGGTGCAAGAGGCCAGGAGTTCAAATCTCCTCGCCCCGACCATTTTTTTGATGAAGCCTTCGCTCGAATCGCTGGTTGCGCTTTGCAAGGTCGCCGACCGCGCGCTGGTCGCGGCCCATTGCGTGCGTCTTGACGAGCGTTATTTTGATGCCTTCCCCCCCGAGGCGGTAGCTGCCCATCTCGACGCACTGGCGCTGGTCACCCCGGCACATCCAATTGAGGTGCGCCTCGATGCGCGAGCGGATGGGCTCTGGGTCTGCACGGTGCTGGCGTTTGATTATCCCGCCGAATTTTCCCTGATTGCCGGAGTCTTGACGGGGATGGGGTTTTCGATTGATACAGGACTGGTCTTCACCTGGCGTCCCGCGCCTCCGGAAGCGCCTCCGCCACGCACCGCCAGCGGACGGCGAAGGGTTGTTTCGCAAGACCCTTTGCGTCGCCGCAGGATTGTGGACCAGGTCGTTGGCCGGGCCACTTTCGATGGAGCCGCCGCAGACTGGCAAGCCGCAGTCTGCGCCCGGTTGAGGGCGGTAATCGGCCTGCTCGAACGGGGCGACGCCGGGGCCAACGCCGAGGCGCGTCACCACGTCAACGAGGCCGTGGCGCGCCGGCTTGGTGAAGCTGCGGTGAAAGAGCTGCCGCTGCTTTATCCGATGCAGATCGAGTTTCCGGGCGGGCATGCCCCTTACACGACGCTACGCATTGTTTCGCAGGACACGCCGGCTTTCCTGTATGCGCTCAGCACGGCGCTCGCGCTGCAACATCTTTCCATCGAACAGGTGCGCATTCACACAGGACGTGAGGGGCGCATTGAGGACGAGGTTGATGTTTTAGACGATGCCGGACAGCCGATTGATGACCCCGCACGGCGTGACCAGATTGCGCTCGCGATTTTACTCACCAAACAATTCACCTATTTTCTCGGGCAAGCCCCCGACCCTTATACAGCCCTCTGCCGCTTTGATCAGTTACTTGACGATGTTTTGAAGCTTCCTGCCCGCGGTCAATGGGTGGACTGGCTTAGTCGTCCGCGGGCGTTACAGGATCTGGCGCGTCTGCTGGGCGCCGGCGATTACCTGTGGGAAGACTTCATCCGGTTGCAATACGAAGCCCTGCGTCCGATTCTCGAGCCGCACGTCGAGGGCCGCAGCTTTGCGCTAAATGCGGCGGACGTCGGGCCGCGCTTGCGCGCAGCCCTGGCGGACGGCGAAGTGACGACCGTCGGGCAGTTGCGGCGGCTGAATGAATTTAAAGACCGCGAAATTTTCGCCATTGATCTGGACGCCATTCTGAACGCCCGCCACGATGTGCGCCAGCTGGCGGAGCCGCTCACGCGCCTGGCCGAGGCGGTTGTGACAACGGCCTCCAGCCTCGTATATTCCGAGCTTGTGTCGCGTCACGGTCGCCCGCGCACAGTGGCCGGGATCGAAGCCCGCTATGCCATATGCGGCCTCGGAAAGTTTGGAGGTGTGGCGCTGGGCTACGCCTCGGATATCGAGCTGCTCTTCGTTTACGACGATAATGGACGCACCGACGGCGCACAACCGATGGACAACGCCGAATTTTTTGGCGCACTGGCACGCGAAACCGCACTTTCTGTCGTGGCCAAACGTGAAGGCATTTTTCGCGTGGACCTGCGGCTGCGGCCTTATGGCGCCAGCGGTCCATGGGCCTGCAGTCTGGAAAGTTTCTGCCGCTACTACGGGCCCGGTGGCGCTGCGCACGCCATCGAACGGATGGCGCTGGTGCGGCTGCGTGCTGTGGGCGGCGATGCGGAGCTGGGGCGGCAGGTAGAACGGTTGCGCGACGAGTTTCTATATGCGGCGCAGGCGATTAATGTCGCCGAATTGCGCGAAGCGCGGGCCCGCCAACTGGCCGGCAAAACACGGCCCGGAGTGGCCAACGCCAAGTTCAGTCCGGGCGGTCTGGTGGATATCGAGTACGATGTCCAACTTTTGCAGGTGATCCACGGGATCACGCGTCCGGCGCTTCGCACGCCGCGTATTCACATGGCGCTCGAAGCCCTGGCTGCGGCCGGACTGATGGCTCCCGGAGAGAGCGCGCAGCTTCTGCGCGCCTATGATTTCCTTCGCCACCTGATCAACGGGCTGCGCATGCTGCGCGGATCGGCTCTGGATCTGGATCTGCCACCTGCGGACGCGGTCGAATTCGCGCATTTGGCGCGTCGCATGGGCTATGACGGCGGCGTTGGTTTGGAACCGGGCAACCAGTTGCACGTGGATTTCGAACGTGAAACCGCCGTCGTGCGCGCCTTTGTGGAACGCCACTTCGGTCGCGACTCGCTGCCGGGTAAAGGCGCTGACGGGAGTCTCGCCGACCTGGTGCTTTCCGACGCCCCGTCCGGGGCGCTGCGCGAGAAAATTCTGCGGCGTGCCGGTTTTGCCGATCCGGCGCACGCCTACGACAACCTCCGCCGTCTGGCTGGTACAGACGAGCGGCGCGACTGCTTCGCGGGCCTTGTGGTGCTGGCTGGCGATCTGCTGGCGCGTGTGCCCGACCCCGACATGGCGCTTAACAACTGGGAGCGACTGGCAGCCGTGTTCGATGATCCTAAGGGTCATTTCGAACGGCTATTGGCGCAACCCAAACGTTTGGCGCTGCTGCTCGATATGCTTGCCGGCAGCCAGTTTCTGGCCGATACGCTTGTGCGTGTTCCTGAGTTTTTCGAGTGGGCCACCGATCCCCGCAACCTCCAAAGCGCCCGTACACGCGACGCGCTGGAACGCGATCTGGCCGGTTTTTTGGAGCGCTTCACCGGACATGCCGGCGCGCTCGACGCCGTCCGGCGATTCCGCCGGCGCGAACTGGTGCGGATTGGCGCACGCGACCTTTGTATGCACGCGCCGCTGTCCGAGGTGACGGGCGACCTGGCGCGACTGGCCGATGTGGTGACCGATGCCGTGCTGCGACAGGCGCTGGACGGGGGTGTTGGCCCGGGGCCAGGGGTGGGCTTTTGCGTGCTCGCCTTCGGCAAGCTCGGCGGCGGCGAGCTTAATTACAGCTCCGATGTTGACCTGCTGGGACTCTACGACGACCGTGCTACGACGCCTGCTGACGCCGATGCTGCGGCCGATGGCGCCGAACGGCTGATGCGCCACCTCGTGCATGAACTTAGCGCGCACACTGCCGAGGGCTATGCCTATCGCGTGGACCTGCGGCTGCGGCCGTACGGTCCGGCGGGGCACGCGGCCTACGGGCTGCGCGCACTGGTGGATTATTACCAGCACCACGCCGAACTTTGGGAAATTCAGGCTTTGCTGAAGGTCCGCCCGGCGGCCGGCGATTTGTCGCTGGGAATGGCGTTTTGCGATGCCGTGCGACCGCTGTTTCTGATCCGGCGTGACCACGCAGAGATTATTCGCACAGTCACCAAGTTGCGGCACCGGCGCGTACAGAAGCTGCGCGCGCAGGAAGATGATGTGAAAACTGGCGTTGGCGGCATTCGGGATGTGGAATTTCTAACGCAGGCTCTGCAGCTCATGCATGCTCCCGGGCATCCGGATATTTTAGGGGGCAACACGCTTGACGCGCTGGCGGCGCTGGCGCGCGCCGGAGTGCTGGACGTTGGCGCAGCGCGGCAGCTGGCGGAAGATTACGCCTTCCTGCGCCGCATCGAACATGCCCTGCAGATACTGGAAGACCGCCAGATTCACGCCTTGCCCGAGAGCGATGCCGCCCTGACAGCGCTTGCCAAACGCGTGCTGGGCGTGAGCGCAGACGCGCCTGTTTTGCGCGCTGCCCTCGATGCCTGTCAACACCGCGTCCGCGCCGCTTACCGGGCAGGACTGGCAAGCCAGGGCGGTTAAGATGAACAGCAAAATGTAAGTTTTTTCGCTTGAAATGCTGATTCTTATGGTTGTAGGATAACCCCGCATAACAACAGAGGAGTGTCTGATGAAAACAAAAACTGATACATCTGGAAAACGGTTTGGTTGGTCGTTCGCATTGGCGCTGGCGGCGGGGCTGAGCGCAATGGCCGTGTCGGCCCAGCAGAACGGGCCGCTAATAAAAGGTTCTCAAGCCACGGCGTGCCTGTCCGATTTCGGGCCCGTAACCAAGCCCGCAGAAGTTCAGGCGGCCTTCAAAAAAGCTACCGATACGCTCTCGGAGAGTGGCGGGACGCTGCTGCTGTCGCCTTCAGAATCCAAGCAACTTAACGTGGAAAACACCTTTCAACATTCGTTCCGCACGCCCGGGCCTCCCGCGCCTGCTAAAAACTGGGGCGCTGACAGCGGGTTTACAATCGTCGAAGTAGGCGAAAAGGGCACCACCATCATGGTGCCGCAAATGACCGGCTTGAATATCAAACGCACCCTGCGCATGGACTCCAACGACAGCCTCGGACATTGGACCACGGATCACATCATTAAGCTTGATAACAAGCTGATCCATGGCTCCAACAGCTACCTCGACTGGCTCACCGAAGCTGTCGCCAAGGGCAAGGATGCCCGTTTCTACGTGCCAACCATTCGCGGCATCCGGCCCGGTCAATTCCTCAATGCCCACACCGGCCCCCATTATGAAGGCGGCGTCGAACGCCTCTACGTCAAATCCGTCGGCTACGATAACGTCAAAAAAAGCCACTACTTTATCGCTGACGCCGAGTCGGATCATAAAGCCAAAGCTGTCGTACACAACAAGAACAATGTCGGGCTGCTTTATCTCAACCAGGTCTGCAACACCGATGAGCAAACCTACGACGTCATGCTCAAACGTAAACAGTATGCCGCCGGGGACACCTACATGTTTTTCGGCTGGTACGATTACATGAGTGACATCCATTCTGCCGCTGGCGACGAGAACGGCACCATTTACGGCGGCTACGTGCACAGCCTGCTCAACAACTTCCGCGCCAAGGCGGACAATGCGGACTGGACCGCTAATAAGTTGACGTTCAAGGATGGCAAGAACCCCGACACCCTGTCCAATTCGCGTCCGTTGATCAACCTGAACCCCAAGAAGTGGATTACTGGCGGTAAAATCTGGATTGTGCCAGCCGAGTCCTATTGGGAGACCGATATGGATCACGGGCTCTACTCCTGGCGGGGCAGAAATTATCCGACCAGCGTCAATTCCAAGGGGCTGGCCATGGGCGGCTTGATGCGCGGTGACAAGGATTGTCCGTGGGACGATTCCATCATCGGCCGTTTTTTCACGGTCACCGAACCGAGCGAGGCGATTGAGGGAAATCTCTACCGCTGGTTTGAGATCACCGGATTGAAGATCAACGCCGACGGCACCAAGGACATCACCATCCGCCGCCTCTGGTGGGGCGCCAAGGATGCCGGCAGTCCCACGCTGTACCGCATGGACAACTACACCTGGGATGGACACGAACGCCCGCTGGCCTACGCCATCGCTCCCGGCGCATTCGTCAACGATGTCTCCAAGGCGGTGCCGTCGGACGGCTACAAGACCACGCCGATCCTCGGTGTTACACCGCATCCTGACGCTGGCAAGGCCTTTGACTTTGCCGCAGGCGACGATCTTGAGCAGGCCATCGGGCCGGACCCGTTCAAGCCGATTCCCTTCAAGATGTGGATGTGGGATAAGATCCCGGGTGCCTTTCCGGCGCCCGTGATGGATATTGCCAACTACGGCGTCCAGCGCTATACCGCCATGATTGTGCGCGGTGGACCGGCGGATCGCGATAAGCTGCCCAAGACCAAGGAGCAAAAGCCGGCCTGGGAGATCATTCTGTTGGTGGATGGTTCCGCCGAGATAGGGCTGAATTGGAAAGCCGACTTCACCAAGGCCGCGATTCTTTTCCAACAGCTCTATCACGAACAACCGATCAAATGGTACTACGGCTTCGTGAGCAATAAGCCGCCGCAGGAAGCCACGCTCAGCGTGTCGCGTGAAACAGGCGAAATGCATTACACAGGCGGCGCCCGCTTTGACGGCGCCGTGTCAGTGACGGGCATTTCGGCAGACGCCACGCCTGCACGCAACCTGCGCGGCAAAAATCTGCCGGTGAAAACCGGCGGCACCGCTTTGAACGTAACATTTGCGACACCCGAAGCCGACGCCGATTATGCCGTCTTTGTCGAGCAAAACTGGCTCAGCAACCGCTCCGTGGTGAAAAAAGAAGCCAAAGGATTTAGCATCCAGTTTGAGAAGCCCGCCCCCGACGGCGCAAAAGTGGACTGGATGATTGTGCGATAAGCCTGGAGGGTTCCGTGAAAAAGCTCTTCGATACCGACAAAAAGATCCGTCTGGGCATTTGGGGTTTAGGGCGCGGGATGGACTTCTATGACAGTTGCCGCGCTCTTAATTACGATGTCGTGGCCGGCTGCGATTACAATCAGCATATGCGCGAAGGGTTTCTGCGGGCGAATCCCGGCGCGCGTGTCACGGCGGACGCCGCCGAGTTTCTGGCGATGGACTTCGATGCGGTGCTGCTGGCGACCTATTGTGTTGCGCACGGTGCCGACGCTGTCGCCTGTTTGCGGGCCGGCAAGCATGTGCTCTCCGAGGTGACGTCGTTCCACACAATGGCTGAGGGGGTCCGGCTGGTGGAGGAGGTCGAGAAGCACAAGCTCGTCTACAATCTCGCGGAGAATTATCCGTTTTCAGCTGCCAATATGTGGCTGGAGCGAAAATGGCGCGAGGGTTTTTTCGGCGAGTTGATGTACGCCGAGTACGAGTATGTTCACGAATGCCGGTCGCTGGCCTACACCTACATTGACGGTACTCCGATCAACCCTGGCAACCAGCTCCATTCGTGGCGGAGCTGGCTGGCCGGCCACTACTACAATACCCACTCGCTCGGGCCGATGATGCACATTACCAAATTGCGTCCGACGCGCGTGGTGTCGCTGCCCTCCACCGTCGGGCTGCGCGGCTACCCAGGGCGCGGCCTGAAGCGCGGAAAGGTGGGCGTTGCCCCGTCTTTGATTACGATGTCGAACGGCTCGGTTGTGCGCAACTTGATGGGGGCGACCAGCAACGACACGCATCAGCAGCGGATTTGGGGCACCAACGCCGCTGCAGAAATGCTGCACGGCAAGCTGAATGTGCGCGTGGGCGCCACTGGCGGCGGCGTCATGCTGGATGTGAAGCCGAGCTGGGATGAACTCGGTGAACTGGCATCCAAGACCGGTCATGGCGGCGGAGATTTCTGGGTGCTTTACTATTTCGCCCGGCACATTCTTTGCGGCGAGCCCGGGCCGTTCGAAATTTATAAGGCCTGCGATTGCACCATCCCCGGCATTCTGGCTTACCGCTCATCGGTTGAAAACGGCAAAGCGTATGATGTGCCGGACTTTCGCGATCCGGAACAGCGCGCGGCCTGGCGTAATGATAACTTTGATCAACCGAGGCTCGACCACCGTACGGCGTTATTTCCGAAAAAACAGGACACGTCGGTAACTTTGCATTTTTCTGAAACCATGCGCGACCTCGTCAAAACAGCCGTGGTGTACCGGGCGTACCGGGATGCGAAGCAGATCATGGCGGATTTGAACAACCCCAGCATCGTGGGCGAAACTGCCGGAAAACTCCTGCAGGTGGTGCCGCTTCTCCAGAAGAGCCAGCGCATGGCCGGGCGTATTATCAAAAGCCACCCCCGCAGCCTCGGCGCGCGGGTGCTGACGGACATGCTCGAGCTTTCTGAGCCGGCTGTTTCCGGCAAGCCCGCCTTCGCAGCCAGCCTCAGAAAAGAGCGCGCTCAATTGGACCGTCTGGCGGAAGATAAATGGGTGTCGCCGTTCGTGCCCGCCTGGCGGGTCAGCAAGCTGGTGGTGAAGTCCGCTGCCGGGCTGGCGGGCGTTCGTCCGGTTGTAATGACGGACGCGGCCTTGCACTGGATGGTGCGGACCGTGGTGACGGCCGGACCGGTGGCAGGTTTTCTCAACGTGCATGCCTTTACCGGCAAAGCGGACGGGCTGGTGCATGCTTTTTGCAGAGTGCGCGCGCCGGTCAGCGGGGAGTGGGAAGTCCGGCTCGGGCATGACGGCGGGGCCAAATTGTTCGTTGATCGCAAGCCGGTCCTGCAGCAGCTTGAACGCTGCAATCCGGCCACGCCGGACCGGTCGCGTGTGCGTCTCAAACTAAGCAAGGGCGTACACACTTTTCAGGTGACGTTGGACACCGCGGCTGGCCAGGGCTACGGCTTTTTCCTGCGCTTCGCTATTCCGTCCAATAAGCGCAAGCGCGGGATCGAATTGGTATTTCCGGAGCTTGTGTAAGCCTGATTATTGTAACTCCGGACTGGACGATCGTGCGCTAAAGCGTTTTGATTACGGAAACAGCCATCAGGAGAGAAATCCATGCCTTTGAGCCGAGCTGAATTGAAGCCCTCCGACCGCAAGTATTTCGAGCAGTTCAGCCGCTGGGTAGCGCCGGAGGTCCATCCGAATATCATCCGGGACCTGCTGTCACCAGCGGAAATCGTCCTTAAATGCCGGCGCTACCGGAAACTGCTCGGCGAGACGCGGAAGCTGGCCATGAAACCGCTGGATCCGTCCATGGACTGGGACCAGCTTCATGGGCACGTGTTCAACCGGATCGGCAATGCTTCACTCTATTACATGTTCACCGGTGACCTCAAAATGGTTTCCCTCGCGGTGGAGGGGTTTGATGTTCTAGAGGCCTGCAAGCGCCCTTACTTTACCTACTCCACCTGCCTGGGCGTGCTGGATATGGACTTGCGTACAGCGCATGTCGCACACCACATGGCGCAGATGAAGTGCTGTTTCGGCGAAGCCCTGCCGGCCGGGGTGCGGCAGCGCATGACCAGGCTGGTGGTCAAGCGCATTCTGGAACCGGGTCTGGAAGCAGAGCGCACCAAAAAATATCCCTGGATGCATAATGACGCCAACTGGCGTCTGATCCTGTGCGGAGGATTTGCAATTGCCGGCATGGCCTTTGCCGATGATTTTCCGGACTATCGCGAGCTCGTGGAGTTTGCCATTGAAGCCATGCTGGTCTGCGCCGCCACCGGCGACGCCGCCGGCAGTTGGAACGAGGGGCCGGGCTACTGGAACTACGGCTTTGGAATGAGCACGGCTTTCATGCTGGCCCTGCGTGTCTTCACAAATGGCAAGCTGGACCTTTTCAAGCACCCGTTTTTTCAGCATACCGGCGACTTTTGGGTTTTTATGCATCCGCGCGCCGACGAGATTTGGAACTGGTCGGACTGCGGCAAGAAAGCGGGCGCCTCCAGCGCCCTGATTGCTTTTGCCCGTGCGCTGCAAAACCCGATGTATCAGCATTCCGTGCTGGCTACCGGGCTGCATACCAGCGAGCAGCTTTACCTGTTCGATCCCGGGTTGCGGGCAGAGGCGCCCGCAAGCACCGCCCTGACCCGCTTCTTTCCGGCCGTGAGCGTGCTGACCTGGCGTACCGGGTTCGATAACCACGACACCTTCGTCGGTCTCAAGGCTGGCGACCTGTTGCACTACAATCACCACTGCCATGTGGATATGGGCGGCGTGGTGGTTCATGCCGCAGGGCGCGAGTTGCTCGCAGAACTTGAAGGCTGGCCGTACCCCCACGAGGGCATCAAGGATCTGAAGCGCAAAGGCAATCAGCCGGGCTTCTACGACATCGAAAATAAACGCTGGCTAAATCAGGATTTCGATCATCGCATGGCTGAGGGACATAATGGCGTCATGCTCGATGGCGGTCATCCGGAGTTCCGGCTTGGCGTGAAATCGCGCTTTTTGTCGCGTCTGGATGAACCCGGCATCAAAGCGGCAGTGGTGGACTCCTCGGCGTTTTTCACGCCCAAAGCCTCGCGCGTGCGACGGTACGTGGTCTTTCTGCCGCCGGATTTAATGCTGCTGGTGGATGAAATCGTCGCCCCGGAACCGGTCCGTGCGCGCCTGCTTTTTCACTACCCGATTGCCCAGCCACCCATAGCCAACCCGGTCGTGGTTCCAGGGCCTGTGGCAACCCCACGCAAGCGCGACGCGGATCTGGTCTGGGACTCGGATTCGTTCCAGATCACCGATGGGCCGGCACAGCTGCAGGCGCGGATGCTGCATCCTGCGGCCAACGACCATCTGATCATCGGGCACAACGAACGCCGGACCACCTACTACCCTCCGCAGGGATTGATGACGCGCATCAACAAGTACCTGTACATTGAAAACCTCTACCGCAAGCCGCGACTGGTCTTCGTCACCGCCATGCAGTTCGGGGACAAAGGCTTTGTGCCTGCCGCTTTCGAGTTAGATGGGCGCCCGATGGAAACCGATTGCTTTGGCGTGCGCATCTGCCGCCATGGCGGAAAGCCGCTCCGCATCGCCTTCGATCTGGCGCGCGTCAGCATCAAGTCAGCTTAGCCGTCTGCCATAAACTACATGGATCACGTTTAAAAAAAAATGAAAACGACAACCCCGCCTGTCAGCATTGCCCGTGATCTACGCGACCACGGCGTGGCCGTCTACAATGGCGCTTGCATGTCCGTGAACCCATGGCGCGACGCCGCCACGGGCCGTGATTACGTTTATTGCGGGATCAACGGCACGCCCTCGCTGATCGTTCAGGTAGATGTGCTGACCGGTCGCTGCCGGAGTTTTGATCTGCCGCCGGGCTGTTCGGGACCGCGCGGCACAGCTTTCACGCTGGAGGGCCACCTGCTGGTGGCCTGCACAAACGGCGACCTGGTGCGCATTGATCCGCAGAGCGGCAAAATCTGGATCACCGCCCACATCGACAAATGGCTCTGGACCATGGCGCGCGCTGCGGACGGAAAGTTTTATATCGGCAGTTCGCCGGAGTGCTGCCTCTTTCGCTACGACGCGGCGACGGCGCAAATCGAAGCCCTCGGCTCGATTGCCCCTGCGGAAACCTACCTGCGGCGCGTCGTGGATGGTAATGACGGGTACCTCTACTGTTCGGTGGGTTGCGCGGCGTCGCAAATTGTGGCCTACCACATTGCCACCGGCAAGAGCACTCCGCTGCTGCCTAAATCCGAAGTCGCCCCCTATTTTCTCGATGAATTTGGACGGGGCCGGGACGGCCGGCTTTATGTTCTGACAAATCGCGGGCATGCCTATCGCTTCGCAGCTGGCGCGGCCTTTCAGGTCAAGGATGCGGCGGCGGTCAAACAGCATTTGATGCTGATAGATTACTGGGCGGGATACAGCGAGTTGCCGGATGGGCGGCCGATCGTCAAGCTCGACCCGGACGCACTTCGCATCGGCGAAGGGCCGGATGCAAAAATCATTCACCTGACCTACAAGACTAGCGGCACCGGCATTTTTCACCTGGCGGCCGGTCCGAATCAAACGGTCTACGCCAGCACGATCATGCCGCTCTACGTGCTGCGCTACACGCCCGCCCGGAACAAACTGGAAAATCTCGGCCGCGGCGGCCCGGATAATGGCGAGGTCTATTCCTTCGGCGATTGTGACGGCAAGTTGTATTACGCTAATTATCCTTCCGGCAACCTGATGTGTTACGACCCGGCCAGGCCGCTCCACAAAGATCCCCCGGGCGCAATGCGCTGGAAAACCAACCCGCGCTGGATCGGCAATCTGGGCACGGGCAACTGCCGTCCGCGCGCAATGACAATTGATATTCAAAAGAGGGTCTGGGTGGGCGGCTTCCCCGAGTACGGTTACCGGCACGGCGGAATGGCCTGCTACGATACGCGCAGCCGGAAGCTCACGCTCTTTCCGAAGGTCGTCCCGGACCAGAGCATTGATGCGCTGGCGGCCAACGAAACCGGAGCGATAGTTTACGGCGGCACGAATATCACGCGCGGTGGCGGAATGCCGGCGGTGGCTAAGGCGGCGCGCCTGTTCGCATGGGACACCCGCAAACAAGCGGTTGCCTGGCAGCTGGCGGCGATTCCGGGCATGACGAACACCAGCAACCTTCTTTTTCGCGCCGGCAAACTTTACGGAACGACCGGATTTAAATTCTTCTGCTTCGATCCCTTGAAAAAGAAGTTGGACTACCTGATTGACTCGCAGATTTCCGGGCCGCGCCAGCATTCGCTTTGTTTTGGGCCGGATGGCGCCCTCTACGGAATTACGTGGCTCACGCTGTTCCGCTGGCAACCGGAATCCGGAAAGATTGAAGTGCTGGCCCGCACCTCCGAAAAAGAGGCGGCCCGCTACAGCGGCGGCTCGCTTTTCCACCGCGGCGCGGTGATCATTGATGGCCGGTACTATTTCTCCTGCGGTGCGAAAGTGATGTCGCTGCGTATTCCTCTCGAAACCAAGGTTTAGGCTGACGGGTGACCAACGCCTTATGAATACAGTTCGAGAAATTAAAAACCTGCCGTACGCCGACTACGACGGCCGCAAATTGTTGCTGGATCTTTTCATTCCAGACGCGCCCGGGGCCGCGCGACCTGTCATCCTGTGGGTGCGCGGCGGCGGCTGGCGCGAGGTGGATAAGAACGTCCCCAACCCCGGTGCGGCCATGGCGGCGCAGGGATTCGTGGCGGCGGTGATCGAATACCGGAGCAGTTCCGAGGCGATCGCGCCCGCTAATCTTCATGACTGCAAGGCTGCGGTGCGCTGGTTGCGCGCCCAAGCCGGCGTGTACGGCCTTGACCATGACCGGATCGGCGCGGCGGGCGGTTCCGCTGGCGGTCATCTGGTGGCGTTGCTGGGAACGACCGCGGGCAGTCCGGATCTGGAAGGCCGCGGTGGCAATCCCGCAATGTCGAGCGCCGTGCAGGCTGTGTGCGATTTTTGCGGGCCGAGCGATTTGACGCGAATGGCGCAGCCTGCGCTTCAAAAACAGTTTGCGCCGCTTTACGCCTGCACGGCGGATTACCTTGGCGGCCCGGTTGACCAGCGCCTGGAGTTGGCCCGGACGCTCAGCCCGTTGCACCGCGTGACGCCGGCTGCCGCGCCGACGCTGATCATTCATGGCGACGCTGATGATATTGTGTCCGTCGAGGAGAGCATCCTTTTTCATGCCGCGCTGGTACAAAACGGCGTGGACGCGACGCTCCACGTTGGCCGTGGCGCAACGCATGACCTGTCCTGGACGACCTATGGCGATCAGGTCATGTCTTTCTTCCGTCGAACACTTAAGCTCTGTTGAAAGATAGTAAGTCCGTCCGGGTTCATCGCCGGATGAATTTTTGAAAGGCAACTCCATGGCGCCAACTTTACTTGCCGGTGCGGCAGAGGTGGACATCACACCGCCTGTCGGGACAGCGCTGGCCGGAAATTTAAAACCGCGCACTTCGACCGGCATTCAGGATCCGCTGACATTCAAAGCCATCGTGCTCGAAGCTGGCGGGGTGAAGCTGGCCTATGTGCTGGCAGATCTGGTTGCCATGACCCGTCAGACAGGTGACGCGCTTGTGGCGCAGGCTGCGAATCGAACCGGGATTCCGGCCACGAACATTGTGTGGGCGGCAAGTCATACCCATACCGGGCCATACACATGGCCGGTGGCTGGCGTTGCAAATGAGCTGTGGCTGGCTGGTTTGCCGGAAATGTTTGCAAGGGCCGTAGAACTGGCAGACAAAGCACGACGACCGGCCAGGCTCTGTTTGGAGCGGGGGTACTGCAATGGGATGGTGCATAACCGCCGCCTGAAGTATAAAGATGGACGGGAGCTTAATACATGGCTGCTGCATGGGGGCGAAGCGGATGTCCAGTGCCTTGGTTCGGCCGCGCCGGTTGATCCTGAGGTTGGCATCCTAAGTTTTGACGACGAAGCAGGTCTGCCAATTGCCATCTTGTGGCATTACGCTGTGCATGCGCACGGCAATTTCGGCTCCCGGTTCAGCGCTGATTATCCCGGCGTGGTGGCTGGCAGGCTGCGGGAACGTTTCGGGGTGCAAACCGTGCCGATCTTCATGCCGGGCGCCTGCGGCGACATCAATTGGGACATACCGGACGTTTCACCGGACCGGCAGGCCCACCGGATTCTCGGAGATCAGCTCGCAAATATCATCATGCAGCGCATGGATCAGCGTAAACCACGGCTGTCGGAAATCTCCCTCGGAGTATTGAAGCAAGAGGTGGTCGTGCCCTGTCGCGATTTCACTGTTGATCAGGAGGTGCGGATCAAGGCGTCCCAGTGGTCGCCGGAGAATGCGGCATTCTTCCGGGCAGAATTGGAGGCCATGCGTCAGGCAGGCGTCCGGAATGAACGCACTCTCATTCAGGCATGGCGGATCGGGGATATTGGCTTTGCAAGTGTGCCGGGCGAATTATTTGTCGAGTGGGGATTGAAAATCAAGGCGGAGAGTCCCTTCCCATGGACATTCCCTGTGACTCTGGGCGGCGATCGTATGGGATATCTGATCACGCAACAGGCCTGGCTGGCAGGCGGGTACGAGTCCCTCATCAACCGTTATTCGCGAGTCAGCGTGGAAGGTGCTGCGCATCTGGTGGATGTTGCACAGCAAGCCCTCGTGCGATTGTGGGAGCGGCAATGACGCCGGCGGACAGGGAGCGGTTTCCACCGCAAGCCGCGCTTTTGCGCAATGGCGTAGCGGTGGTGATCCGCCTGCTTGCCAAAACCGATGGTGAGGCGCTGGCCGGATTTTACGCGGGAATTCCTGCCGAAGACGCCTTTTTTTACTGCCCGCATCCGCTGACGCGCGAGTGCGCTTTTGAAAACTCCGCCCGGGCGGACAGCCCGGTCGAGGTCGTGCTGGTTTTGGAAAGTCCCGGCAGCGGCATTGGCGGCTACGCGTGGTACCGTTGGAAGCAAGAGGACATCATCAGCGGGTTCGGAATCTGTATTGCACGTCCGTTGCAGGGCGCCGGGGCTGGTCAGCAGCTCGTTTCGCGCCTGCTGGAGATCGCCGGGACAGTCGGGCCTCCGGCCATGAGCCTGACCGTTCAAAAGAAAAACCCCAAAGGTGTTGAATTGTATGTCAGGACGGGATTCCGCATAATTCGCGAGCAGTCCCGTGCACGCGACGGCGAGCCGGAATTTTACATGGAAAGACCGGTGCGATAGCGCGATAATGGAGTGGCTGAAAACGTAAAAGTTAAGCATATAAGGAAATTGAAAATGGCAGACCTTACACCCGGCGAAAAACGTTGGACGATTCTGTACGGCTCATACAAAGGCATCGAGCATCAGGCGCTGCTGGAGCTTTATCGCGGCTTCAATTTCTATCTGAATTACGCCTTGCCGGTCCGCGCGGCCAGCTCTGTTGACCACCAGACCATGGCGCTGCAGTTGCCCCCCGGCAGTGACCGTCAGCAACGGCGCTACCAGCCAGCCTGTGAACATCTGGTCTTGCTCGGCACCGCCGCGACCAATCCGATCATCGCCGACCTGCTGACGCGGAAGGTGATCCCGGCGCCAGCAGGAGCGCAGAGCTTCAGCTTGTGGATTGGCAATGCGCCGTGGAATGCGGAGCACCGGCTGATCGTAATCGCTGGCGGGGACGCGGTGGGCGCCTATTACGGCGTGCAGGAACTACTGGCGTCGTTGTCGGATAATTTTGCGCCACTCGACAAGCCGGTGGCGCGCCGCGCGGCGCTGGTGAAACTGGCTGACCGCGCTACTGTTGAAACGCCGGCGGTGAAGGAGCGCGGTATTTGGACCTGGGGTTACGTCATGTACGACTACCGGCGTTTTCTCGACAACATGGCGCGGCTGAAATTCAACATGCTGACGATCTGGAACAGCGAAGCCCCTTTGAACCTGACGGAAATTTGCGATTATGCCCACAAGCGCGGCATCAAGATCATTGCCGGCTTTAACTGGGGCTGGGGGTACAAGCGCGACATCTCGACCGCTGAGGGACGGGCCTTCATCAAGGAACTGGCGCTGGACGCCTACCGGGAGGAATATGCCGGTCAGCCGATTGACGGCATCTATTTCCAGTCCGAGACCGAACACAAGACGCAAGAGATCAATGGCCGCACGGTAGCCGCCTGGTGCTGCGAAATGGTCAACGATATTGCCAGGGAATTCTACGCGCTCGATCCGCAGCTTTCGATTCAGTTCGGACTGCATGCGACATCGATCCGCGCGCACTACACGGATCTGGCCGGGCTTGACCCGAAAATGATCATTACCTGGGAAGACGCCGGTGCGCTGCCGTTCAGTTACTCGCCGAACCCCGGCCATGAAGACGGTTACGAAGCCACGCTTGCCTATTCCAAACAGCTGGCCGCGTTTCGCCCCGGCTCACCGTTCGCGATCGTGCCGAAGGGGTGGATGTGTCTGCGCTGGGATGATGAGTTCGCCAAGCACGGTCCGTTCCTGCTCGGCGAACGCAATCCCGCCTACATCCGTGAACGTCTGGCTGCCCGGCAGGGGGAATGGAATGCCGTCAATTCCGGGTGGTTCCGGCATTATCCGCTGGCGGCCCGGTTTTACCGCGAAGTTTGCGCCGTCAACCCTGAGGTCTGGGCAACCGGGCTCGTGGAAGACGGAATCTTTGAAGGCTGCATTCAGCCCGGCATCTCGCTTTTTGCCGAGACACTCTGGAATCCCCATCAATCAGACGCGGAAATACTTGCGCGCGCGATGCGCCCCTATGTCACCGGAATCACTGTCTAAGGGAGTCTCAACATGCGTCTGATCCGATGGTGGTTGCAGGCCATTGCGCTTGCCGGTGTAATCAGCCCGTTTGGTCCCGCAATTGCTGACGCTGAAGAGCCGCTGCTGCCGCTTCCGAAGCCAGCGCCGGTCGTGCGAAAAGCCACGCCCGTCGTGCCGAAGTTTGCCAACCTGGCATACGGAGACGCGCCCGGCGGGGCCAACCTGCTGGACATCTATCTGCCGGAGAAAAAAGAAGGACCATTTCCGCTGGTGGTGTGGATCCATGGCGGCGGCTGGGCCAACGGCGATAAATCTCCGTCAGGCCAATTTCTGCAATTGCTGCCGCGCGGGTTTGCCGTTGCCAGCATCAACTACCGGCTGAGCGGGCAGGCTCATTTCCCTGCGCAAATCTACGACTGCAAGGGCGCCATCCGCTGGCTCCGCGCACATGCCAGGGAGTATCAGCTAGATCCCGACCGCATCGGCGTCTGGGGCCTTTCCGCAGGCGGCCACCTTGTGGCGCTGCTGGGCACCTCGGGGGGCGTCAAGGAGCTCGAAGGCGACGTCGGTGGCAACCTCGGGGTCTCCAGCCGCGTGCAGGCTGTGAGTGATTACTGCGGCCCGACGGATTTGCTGCAGTTCTACGATCAAGCCGGCCCGGATAATGTTTTCAAGAATAACCTGAGGCTGAAAGGCGACACATATTTTGAGGCGCTTTTCGGCGGCGGCCCGCTCGAACAACACAATCAGCTGATCCGTCTGGCCAACCCGATCAATTACATTTCAAGCAATCTGCCGCCGTTCCAGATTTTTCATGGTAGCAAAGATACGCTCGTGCCGGTTGGTCAGTCCCAAATCCTGGCCGATGCGCTAAAAAACGCAGGTTCCGAGTGCGACTTTACGATCATTGACGGATATGGGCACGGGTTCGGTCAGCGTCAATATCTGGCGACTTTCGCATTTTTTGAAAAACGCCTGAAGGGAGCACCGTGAAATTATCAAGCACCGGGATTTTATTATGCGCTGTCATGATCGCGATCCCGGCGACGTCTCTGATTGCCGGTTCCGTAAAACTTTTGCGCCCGGCGTCGGGTACGGCGTGTGCAGAAGATCCCGGCGCGCCCGGCGGACGCTGTCTGGCCATCCGGATCGAGGAACAGCCCGGTGACGTCGTGATGCCGTTCCAATGGCCCGGTGTGGTGCCCGGTCTCTATGAGGTTAAAGTTCCGATTCGACTTCAAGTCCGTCCGGGATTCAGCGCCGCACGATTGCAGCTTAAGCTTGCGTTCGGCGAAAGCACGAACGTGTGGCTGACCTGCCGGATTGCTCCGGGACAGCTCGACGGAACGCCTGGCGCGTGGACCGTGTTGACGCGTCCGGTGATTCTGCAGGCCCCTTCTGCGAAAAATACGCTGTCCTTGAGTTGGCGGTTTAAGGAGGATTCGCAGGCGCTGAAAACGGGCAAGGCGTCAAAACCAGCCTTTGAAATCAAGCTGCCCGATGTTGATGATGCGGATGCCATGGAGCCCGCGAAAAATCAGGCCGCTCCAGCTGCGGACCTGCTTAGCCAGATTGATTCTGATACGCTGACGCCAGTTGCAAAAATGGATTACCCGGCCATTCTGGTGGGGGATCCTGTTATGGAGCCGGTTTCCACGACGCTTATCGTGGAAAAGGTCTGGCCGGAAAAAATCCACATCTACCCGGGCGGGACCAATCCGGTCGCGGTGACAATCCGCAACTTTACGGATCAGGCTGTGGAGACCAGCGTGCGGCTGGAGATGAAAACCGGGCTGGATGAAACGGCGGCCGTCGGCGAAAAGCCGCTGCGGGTTCCGGCGCGCGACACGGCCACGCTGACGTTTCCGTGGGTTGCGGGAACACGCGAATATGGGTATGGCGCGGCTGCCACGCTGCTTGTGAACGGCGGAAACGTACACTCGAACGCGGAATATTTCAGCGTCAGCATGCCCATCTGGAAAACGGCTATTCAGGGAAGCGGCTTTCTGATCTGGCACGGACGCGAGGACTCGTTTGCCGAGCATGTGGAAAGCACCCGCCGCGCATACTGCAATGTTGAGGAGGCCTTCAGCTGGCAGCCGAGCAGCTGGACGGATCTGAACCCGACCAACCAGCTGTGGTTTACCGGTCAGGGCGATGCCTGCAACAGTCTGGCCGGACTGCGGGAGTGGTTTAAACACAGCCACAGCAACGGCATCAAGCTGATCACTTATTCCTGGGCAAGCATAAGCGGGAAGCCCGGCTTTGACTGGGGGCGGCGCTTCCCGGACATCCTGTGCCGGGAAAAAGGCGGCATTCCGCAGACCGATGAGGAGGACCTGGATTTGTCCGCCGTGACGGCCGGGCGCCCCGAGTTATGGCGCTATCGGAGCGGGCAGTGGCTCAGTAATTTTGTCAATCTGGGTTTGCTGCGCGCGATTCATCACCATGCCATGGAGGTTATTCGTTCCTCACGAAGCTTCGGCTGGGATGGCATCCGGTTTGATTATCCGCCTGGCTGGAGCGGGATGGGCACGGCTGATGTGCAGAAGGAGTTCGAAATACTCGGGGTCAAGGACGTGATGAAAGAACTGATGCCGGAATATTACAACACCACCAGCAGCACCTGGTCCGGAAAGGCCATCACTGCCAGAAATGTGCGATATTTCCAATATATTTTCAAAAAAGAACTGGGTGAGCAGTTTGCACTTTCATACAACGGCGGTGGCTATTCGCCGCTAACAACCAATCAGATCGAGCAGTTCACCCCTGAATGCAAGGGTGGCGGGCAGGTTATGGACGAGGCCATCCGGAACTGCGGCAGCCTGACGAATTACATGCAAGTGGCATTGTGGCATTCCGAAGGAGTCCGCCAGTTGGGCGGATACAGTTGCGTATTCAAGGCGGAAGCCTGCGCCGCGCCGATGGCCTCGGCATATTCTGGGATTTTTACCTTTGCGGCGGGCACGCATCCGTACGGGGATTACGGCTGGTCAGGCAGCATGCCCGGAAAATATTCTCAATTCATGACGCGCTACGGGGAGTACTGCTGGGATCTCGCGCTTGTGCCGGTGACTCCGGCTCAGGCCGGCGTCACGGTGGAATCAAAGACGCCTTTGCTTTGGGAGCAATTTATCCGGCAGCGCCGGACAAACGATCTTCTGCAGACCGTGGTGCATCTGATTGCCAGTCCGGAAGGCGACCCGGCCAAAGCTCTGAAGCAGGCTCAGGTGGAGTGGAGCAAGGCCATCACTGTCAGGAAGCAATGCCGGTCCCAGCCTGATGTGTGGTTGCTTACGGCAGAGCCGGAATTGAAGGTGGTCCGTCTTCAGCCGGAGCGCCGCGGGCAAGAATATGCTGTGATCGTTCCAGACCTGCGTCTCTGGAGCTTTTTAGTATGGAGTGAAAAACCGTGAACTCAAACATCCGTACGCTGCCTGTGTCATTTGCCAGCTGGATCGCAATCTGCCTGATCGCCCTGCCGGGCCTCTGTCAGGCGGGGCGTCCAGCCAAGGCTCCGCCGGTCTTAATACAAGGGCCTATCCAGTGGGAGAAATCCCGGGTGCCGCAGGCTTTGGTCGTCAATGGGCTATGGAGTAAATGGTTCCGGGTCACCGAAGCGCTGGATAAGGCCGGCTTCCGCCGTCGCGGTGAGCTCAAGAATCTATCAGCATGCACGGTTATCGTGCTGGTCAATGCCTCCGCCGTTGCACTTAAGAATGGCGACATGGAGAATATCCGTGAGTTTGTCAATCAAGGCGGCGGACTGGTGGTATTGGGCGGATTGGCGGCCTATGGCAATGGCGCCTACGATGGAACGCCGCTTGAGGAAATACTGCCGGTCTCGCTCCATAATAGTTACATAGAACATTTTGCCTCCTCCGTAAAAGGCGCCAGGCTGACGCCGTCCGGCACGGCTGACTGGCCGATGAAGTTTGATTTCAAGGAAGGACCAACCGCCTATTATTTTCATGCGCTGATTCCGACCAATGGCGCCAGGGTTCAAGTCAATGTTGGTGGACAGCCGGCCATAGTCAGCGGCACATTTGGCAAGGGCCGCGTAGTGGCCTGCGCCCTCACGATCAATGGTGAGCCTGAGCCCGGCGTGATGCCGTTCTGGGACTGGCAGGACTGGCCCGCCATGCTCGGCCAGTCCATCGAGTGGGCTGCGGGCGCCAGGCCTGCCGGAACGGTGGCAGCCGTGAGCGCCGGGAAAGCTGCCGGGCTCAAGCCCCTGACCAGCGATGAACTCAGGGTGGCGGATTTTGGTTCAGAAAAACTGCCCAAGGACTTCGTGAAACGGGCCGTCGCCAATCCCGGCGAAGACGTGGCGACGGTCTTGTTCAATCTCGCCGTGCCGGAGAGCGGTGACGCGAAATGCGGGCTGGGCGAGGTTTTATCAGCGCTTTTGCCATATGCCAGACCGGAATGGGCAGTGCGGCTCAAGGCCATGGCCGATGACATGGAGCCGAATATTGAGACGCGCAATGCGGCGCTGGTCCTGCTGGGCGCCTGCCACGATCCAGACGCTTACGTGTTGCTGTTGAAGGCGCTGAAAAACCAGCGAACCCTGCAGGCAGCTCTGGACGGACTGGGTCAGCTTGGGAAAGCGGAGGCCATTCCGATTCTGAAGTCGCAGTTCGAGTCTGCCTTGAAACCCGCCCGGCTGCCGGATGGACCGGACCGCTGGAAGCCGATGGAGTTCTCCGCCGCCGTCGGGCCCGCCGCCCACGCCGCTGTCGCTCTGTACAGGCTGGGCGATCAGGAGGCGATAACGAGGCTGATAGAGTTTTCCAGGAGCTTGAATCTTTACCGGCGGATCTTATGGAATTCGACCAAGGTGTGGCCAAAAGATCCCGTAGGGCAGAAAAATTTAAAGGCGCGGATTGAAGCTGCCGATAAATTTCAGGAGGCCTGGGAGTTTGTGGGCAATAATCTCGGGCCAATTCCCGCCCCGCAAGCGGATGCCTTTTTACGGTACGCCATGACAGCCGACGATCCGGTGATGATCGAGCTGCTAGCCGACGCCATTGAAAAATCCGCTGGACGGATGCCGGCGGCAAACTGGGCGGCGCTGGCTGGAGCGAAAAGCGGATTGATCGCTAAAATCGCCAAGTCCGTGATTGCTCCGGCAGAATGATTGCGGCGAAAATGCGTTTAAGGCACCTTTAATAACCAGCACCACCATCATGCCTGCATTAGCCGCCTCCTCCTTCCAACGTCTTTGCACGCCAGGGCAAAATATGTTTTGCATCTGGGCCGCAGCCTATGCCCCGCCTCTGGACGGAGCGCCGGCGCAGGTTTTCCTTGGAGAATGGACTGGCACGACAAACGGGGCCGATCTGATTGCCGTGGAATTGGACTCCGGCCGGCAAACCATTATCGGTTTCGATGGCATTTCCAGCACGCAATGTTTGGGCGTCGATCCGTACCGTCCGGTTCTCTGGATCGCTACTGACAAACAGTTGCTTGAACTTGACCGCCGGACGCTCAGCATCCGCGTGGCCTGCGAAATAACCTTGGTGCGGCCCACAATGGATGTGGACCGGCAGCACCGGGTATGGTGCGCAGAAACCCGGTCATTGTCCTGTTTCGATCCGGCCACGAATAAATTGAC
>JBAXJV010000003.1:0-26742 GCA_037137675.1 bacterium
GAAATGTCCGGTATATGTATCTGGAAAATTTATACCGGAAGCCACGGCTGGTGTTTGTTACAGCTCTGCAATTCGGAAAAAACGGGTTCCGTCCGGCCGCTTATGAAGTGCAGGGGGCACCCGCAAATGATGATTTGTTCAACGTTGTTGTCAGGCGCGGCGGTGTGTCCCTACGCGTACAGGTGGATTTAGCCGCTGTGTCGGTGGCTGTGAAAGGATAATATGAATGCTGAAATGACCGATTCAATCTTGTTGACCGCTACCAATATGAGCCCCTTGTCCATAACAACTGCGGACGACGGCGTTAAAACAGTCTGCTTTCAAGGGCAGGCGGGGCTGTATCAGTTTTCGCTGTTTCTGGATGCGGCGCGCTTTGACTGGGAATCTCTCTATCAGACATTGAACGTGCACCATAATGAAAATGAGCGGACGGGCCCGTGGGATTTTGATCTGATGACCGCCCGTCCGCTGATCCCGAGTTACTGGATTTATCTGGACGGGAAAAAGCTGGGGCTCTGGTACGTGCAGCGGGTGTCGCTGGAAGATCTGGCCAACAAGCGCTTTCGCGGGCGTTTCGCCTTCGATCTCCGTGCCGATGGTATGCACGAGCTGGTCCTGAAGCCCTTTCGTCCCATGCATGTGACCTGGCTTTCCGCGCGCCTGGAACATGATCCGGAAGATCAGCTGCGGAGCGGCCTGACCCCCGCGCATTCAGCCGCTGCGTTGCAGGCAGCTCAATGGGCGCTCCCGTCTTATTGGGAGCTTCAGCGCAAAAAACTTGAAACCACACACGCGCATTATCAGAAACCTCTGCAGGCGCTCTTCAAGCGGGTCCGGGAAGCGCAGGATGGCCAGAAGGACGGCATCGCCATCCCGTTTCTGGTGGCCGCATATCATCTGGACGGGCAGAAGGCGGCTCTGGAGCGGGCTTTAGCCCTGGTGGATGAGGCCGTGGCAATGCCTGCCTGGGGCCGGCCGGACGAGGAGCTCTACGGACATAATGGCGATATCGGCGGTGCCGGAATGCTGCGGAACATGGCCTTGGTGTATCACATGCTGGGCCCCGAACTCGGCGTTGACCGCCGCGAACGACTGCTCCGTAAACTAACGTTTCAGGGCGAAGCCTTTTTGGTGCAGATGCTGCTGATGCGCGACTATTGGGGCGGCTCGCGCGTCCAGGATCACGGCTGGCGGGCGGCTCCCGATTTTGGGACTGCGGCAATCTGCTTGTGGGGCGTTGTGCCAGAAGCCGATCGCTGGGTTTCGTATATCGTGCCGCGCATTGAGCACGGGCTGGACGCAGCTCCCGTGGACGGCGTGATTCCCGGCAGTTCATATTACGCATTGCATCTGTATACTGACAATCTTATGTGGTATCGCGAAGCCCTGCTGGCGCGCACAGGGGTGGATTTGGCCGGCCATCCCGCCCTGGCGGGTATCCCGGCGTTTATGGCTACGGTTCTCAATGAGCGGGAACACGCACTGCTGATGGTCGAGTGCGACAGGGCCCCGCTGTTGGGCGGCGGGCTGTTCATGGAAACCATGGCTGCGAAAAATATGGATCCGGTGGCCGCCCGTTTGAGCCGCGCTCTGCTGGCCACCCCGGAGGTTGATCTGGGTCTCAGCCCATATACGACGGCTGCGGGCATTCTGTTCGGTTTCCTGGCGCATGACCCGGCCACGGCGGCGCTCGTCGCTCCGCCACGGCCACGGCGTGAGCTGCGGCTGTTCGAGGATTCCGGGTTTGTTCATTATCGTGACGATGATACCGGCGTGGCGCTGTCCGTGAAATGCGGGCCCTGGCTGGGATACAACACGCAAAGGCGCGCCACCGGGCCCTGTGACATGATGGAATGCCTGCCCGGCGCCGGCCATTTCTCCGTCTTTGTCGGCGGCGTGCCTGTGCTGGTCAGCCCCGACATAGGATACAAGTTGCGAAGCGCCGTGCGATCCTGCATGCTGGTGGACGATGCCGGGCAAATTGGCGACGTTGGCTACCCCATGTCCATCCCTTCGCAGCCGCATCGAGGCGACCGCGTTGAAGAGGTGCGCTGGAATCCGGAAGCTGGAACGGGTTCAATCAGGCTTGATTTGAAGCGGGCATATCCTCCGGAGTCGGGGGTCCGGCATTATACCCGTGAGTTTATTGTCTCTACAAACCGGGAAATAATCTGCCGGGACTGCGTGGTTCTGGACAAGCCCCGTAAGCTTTCGTGGCTCTTCCAGTTCCGTGAGGACGCGGGTGGCGTTGCGGACGGGCAGGTTGTAAAAATCGGCAAGGGCCCGGTGCTTCAGGTGGAGCCACGATCCGTCAATCTCGCTCTGGCCACGAGCGTGCATCCAACCAAGGTGGTCTATTCCTACTCCAGCTCCTTCAAACGATACCAGCATGCGCGCTACGACACAAAGTCGGACGTTTCATCAGTGAACGTGGATTTTGTGCTGAGCTGGTGACGGTGGCCGTTTCAATTTGCCCGCGCCGCAGGGCGGCGCTCAGTCGCGTTACACTTCGCTAAGCAGTACAAGGCGCCGTTCCGCCGCCGACCGGACGGCGGCCATGGCGACGCGTGTTGCCAGCACGGCGGCATCTACACCGCAAACTTCAGGGCCTCTGCCGCGGATCTGGTCGCAGAACTGTTCCAGTATGGCGATGTGTCCGCGGTCCGGTTCTGCCGTAAAAATCAGCTCCGGGTTTCCGGCCTGCGTGGCTTCCGCGCAGGCCGCCTGTTTCTTCGCGAGCCAGCCGCTCAGTCCGCCCTCAGCGCCAATTTGCGGATGGCGATCACGCAGCACGGGGAAGGTTTGCCGGGCAGGGGCGCCCATAATGCCCGCCGTGCGCACCTCCAGCAGGTGATCAATGGCCATGTAAGCACCGTTGCCCATCAGCTCGTAGAGTTCCTTGCCGTAACCGAAAGTTCCGTTGGAACCCATGACAATCGTCGCCAGCTCGCCGGTCCGGTAACGGATGGAAACGCTATGGTTCAACATGCCGGACTCCATGGCCATCACCTCCAGCGGTTCGGCATCCAAAAACCAGTTGCACAAGTCCGTGAAGTGCGTCATTTCGAAGAGCATTGGTCCATGTGGCGCCTGGGCGCGATCAAAGACCCAGGACTTCCAGCTGTACCAGTCATCGTTGATGCGTACACTCATGGATGCAATGCCGTCTTCAGCAAGGTGGGCGCGGCTGGCGCCTTCGCGATCGAAGCGCCACGGGCAGGGCGTCGGGTGCCGCATGTGATTGCGAAAGAGTGTGTGCGCTGCGCATATGGCCGGACTGGCGCGGCGGTTATGCCCGACACAGAAAGCAATGCCGGAACCCCGGACGGTTTTCTGGATGGCATAGACCTCATCCATCTCGCGAGCCAGCGGCTTCTCTGTATAGACGGGCTTGCCAGCCGCCGCAGCGGCCTGAATCACCGGCAGGCGCAGTTTTTCTGTGGTCGCAAGGCAGATGGCCTCCACTTCGGGATGGGCGATTGCCGCATGGTAGTCGCGAAAAATCAGAGCTGGCGCGAACAGCTTTGCGCATTCGTCCAACGCGGTTTGACTGGAATCGCAAATGGCCTGCAGGCCAGCCTTTTTCGATGCAACGATGTTGGGCAGATGCTGGCTGCGGGCCAGCATGCCGCATCCAATTACCACAAAACGGACTTTGTCAGGTGTCGTTGGCATGTTTCTCACGGGTGATTTTAATTATCGGGCAACAGGTAAACATAAAACGGACAAGCTGAATATTATCAAGGCGATATTATCAGGGCAAGCAGGCGGTGCCACTGTTCTGACATTTCCGGAAGTTTCCGGTTAGCGCCCCTTCTTGACGTGCCGGACGCCGTCTGTCATTAATTCGTTATGTCTCTGGCGCCGGTGGCGACAACTTGCAATAAAAACGGGCTTTGTCCGAAAAATGCCCGGAATTAAGGAACCCCAATGAAGATCATGATCATGACTGATATGGAAGGTGTTGCCGGCGTGCTGAACCACGACGACTGGGTGCAACCCAAAGGAATGTTCTACGACAAGGGCGTACGGCTGCTGACTGGGGAAGTCAACGCTGCTATTGACGGTTGCTGCTCCGGTGGCGCCACCGAGATCGTAGTCGTTGACGGGCATGGGGCAGGGGGGATTGATTCCGAGACGCTGGACCCGCGGGCTCTGCTTATGAGGGGCTGCGGAAAACCTGCGTGGCCGTGGGAGCTGGACGCCTCATTTTCCGCGCTGGTTTTTGTCGGACAACACGCCAAGGCCGGCACGGCGTTTTCGCATATCACCCATACCCAGTGGTTCAACTACATTGATCTCAGCATCAACGGACTTTCGATCGGCGAGTATGGCCAGCTTGCACTGTGCGCGATGGAGTTGGGTGTGCCGACGATTCTGGCCTGCGGCGAAGCCGCCTTGTGCGCCGAGGCCGAGGCGCTTACCCCTGGTGTTGTCACGGTTAATGGCAAGCGCGGACTGCTTCCCGATGATCTCGAGCATTTGGATGCGGAGTCGTACCGGCGCGCCAAGCTGAGCGCCGTGCATAAATCGCCGGCGGCGGTGCGTTTGCTCATCCGTGATGGCGCGCGGGCGGCCGTAACGAAGCTGAAGCGATCGCCGGGGTCGTTCCTTTACCCGCAGCTCAGCAAGCCTTACACCTGCGTCTGCCGGTTCCGCAAAGACGGCGATAAACCCGCATACGAGGCCTCAGCCGAGCATCCCGGCAGCATCATCGCTCTGATGAATCTCCCGTTATCGGGAAAATCAAATCTCACCAAGTGAGAGATAAAACAGCCAGTCCGAAAACACCAGAATGTGATTCTCGCCCCGGCGCAGTTTGACCGGAAAACGGTGTTTGTCATTGAAAGAGAAAGTTGAAGTCTATGCCGTTGAACCAGAACCAGCGCTTGAACGCGCGGCTGACGGCCCGACGCATGGCGGCTTCGTCGCGAAGGCGGGCCGCTTTTTCGAGAGGCGCGATCAGCGTGTCCCATTGCTGCTTGCCCATCACATCGTCGGGCAGGAACAGAAGGACCGTCTTATCAAGATCGAAGTGTTTCAGATACTTCCAGTGTGTTTCGAAGAGGCGCCCGGTCGTCTGCCGGCGCTGGCGCAGAGCGGCGAGAAGCTTCTTGAGCCGTTGCCGCAGCTCGCCGATCGGGAAGCAGTGGGCGCCTTCAAACACGGCCCGCGATTCCATGGCGAGCGGCTTCGCCGGGCCGGCCTGTTTCATGAGCTGGTCCATCGCGGCCCGGTCTCGCAGCAACCGCCAGCGTTCGCAGGCGTCCCTGTGGCGCGGCAGGCGTTTGCCAAGGCGGTCCGCATCGGCCAATAAACGATTTACTTCGACTGCGCTGGATCGCAACAGCGCCGCCGCTCCCCAGGTCTTTTCCAGGCCTGAGATCAGCGCGCCCGCCGCCGGCACGTTTTTCGAGCCGAAATAGTACCGGCAGTATTCGCCGCGCACCTCGACCTCGGCGCGATCGGGACTCCACAGCATCGAAAGGTAGATCGCCTTGTTTACGTCCTCGTAGATGCCTTCGGAATAGAGCGTCGTCCCGCAACCCTTGCGGGCGACCGCGCCGGCTTCACGGGTCATGCGTTGCGGGGCCGGGTTCGCGCCGTTGCTGCCGTATGAAATGAAGTAGCAGTCGAACATGCTGATTTCGGGGAACACCAACCAGTCGTAACGCGGGTCGATAGCCCGTTCGCGTGCGTGTTCCGTCTGGGTGATGACGCCCTGAAACCAGCCTGCCTGCCGGTCGCACAACTCATAGACCATGTTGCGCTCCGTCTCGTCCATCAGCCAGGTTGACACCAGCACGCGAACGCTCGGGTTGCGTTCGCGCACAATCCCGGCGATCGCCGGCCCGATCTCGAGGAATTTCTTTCCCCAGCGTCCGGGTGCGTGGGCACACTGCGCACAACCGCAGCCGCCCTGGTCATACGGCCAGTGCCAATAGACATCCAACGGCCCAACCAGCTCGATCGTCTTCCGGCGATTCTCAAGAATCATCTTAAGCCCGTCGGGCTTCGATGGACAAATCTGGCTGTACGGATAGAAACCGCCATGACGGGCAGCGATGTCGGCGCGCAACGCTGGCGGCGGCTGATAGGCGAACCCTTCGTTAGCCAGGCCCCCGGAACCAACTTTCATGCCGCAGTCCCGCGCCACCTCGCCGATGCGGCGCAGCCGTTCCACCATTTTCGAGCCGCGACTGCCGGGATCCTTCCAGAAACCATGCGGATACCAGTTCAGGTCCAGCCAGAACGTCAGCAGGTCGCAGCCCCAGAGGGCCATCTCCTCGATGTAGCGTTCGATATGCCCGATGGGCGCGGCCTCGTACCAGTTGTTGAAGTGTGTGGCGAAATAGACGCCCCGGTTGTAGACCGCCGGCTTCCACGCCCCGGCGATCGCCGGCATCTTGACTCGCGCCGGCTCGAAAACGAGTTGCCGGAGCAGATAGCCCAGCCCGTACAGCACGCCATGCCCATCCGCGCCGTTCACCGTCAGCGTTCGGCCAGCCGTCGCGATCGCATACGACTGAGGCTGGCCCGTTCCGCTGGTTTCAACCACAAGCTCCCAGGCCGGCGCCTCGCACCTGGCCGACAGCCGGACTTGCGTCCGCTGCTTCCAGCGCAGGGCGAACAACTCCACCGCTTTGACAACAAGTCTGTCCGATCCATCCCGAACGGTCAGTTTGATCACGTCAGCGTCCTCCGGCGCGGCAGACAGCATTCCTTTATCGTAACTACTCAAGTATTCAGAAGTCAGGATTCAGAAGGGAAAGGCGATAACGCCCGGCTTTGACGACAGACACTTATTGCGTATTCATTCTGGATTCTGATCTGAGAAACCAGGGTTCAGGGTATCAGGGTTCAGGTAAAATCCGGCCTGAACCCCGAACCCTGAACCCTTTCTCATCTCCCGATCCATCTGGCAGCCCTGTGTCAGTGGCCAAACTGACTCCTGACTCCTGACTACCTGAGCTGTTACCCTTTATCGCACGATCATCCAGTCCAGCCTGGCGTCGGCAGGCGCCGGCTTCTCAAACTGAACAGTGAATCCCCTGGCATCCTTTTTCATGATGGCGCGGTTGCAAAGCCAGTTCTGCTCAACGAACACGGCGTAACTCGGATCCAATTCCGGGTTCGCGAAGGTGATTGTCACGGACGTCTCGCCGGTCTTCACGCCGACATCTTTACCGCGCAGATTGCGCGCCGGGGTCGCATCGCCGGACAGGCCGGTGGTCGCGATCGGGCCTTCCACGCGTAACCCGCCGCCAACAAGGTTGAATTCCCCGGTCTCGCGGGACACCGTCAGGCTGGCCACCTGCGGCGGCTTGTTGCTTTCAATTCCGTAGTACCACTTGACCGGCTGGAGGTGGAACGGCTGGGCGAAAAGAATTGCCGCGTCTGCGGTATCGGCGCCGAAGCGGATGCCGGTATTGCAGGCGCTTTCGATCCTTATGATTTTGTCCCAGGCCGGATTGCGGTCGTAATGGAATTCCCGGTCCCTGACGATGTCGCCGACGGAGTTGCCGTGAACCCACAGGAGGCTGTCGCGCATGACAGCCCCGTTGTTGGCTATATCAAAAACCGAAGACGGGAAGACGCCCGGCACTTGATCCCAGATCCAGCTGCGGAAAGGCGTTGGCTTGAACGGATCCGGCCCGATGGCCTGTTCGATTTTATCGCCCGGTTCAAAATCCGCTTTTGTGCCGGCGAAAGGCGATGGGGAGAGCCGGATAAGGTGCTTGGGGTTGTTGACGCCATCCGCCACGTCGTAGGCATTGGCGCCGGGCGCGATAATGTAACGAAGGGCCTTTAGATGCCCGTCCCAGCTGTAGTTGTCCGGCTTGTAGAGCGTCGGGGAACCGGCTGACTTCGCGCCCCACCAGTGCCTGATGATCCGCAGGTCTTTCGTGCCGTCGGCATTGACGGTCACGCTGTCGATCAGATACCAGCGGCGAACAGCGGCCGTTTTTGGCACATACTCCCCGTCCTCGTCCACGGCAAAATACCGCCCGACCACATCATTGCCAACCTCGGCATCGGCGGAAAAATGAATCAATCCGCCCATGCGGAGCACGGAATGCCCGATCGGGTTTTTCTCAATGGTGGTCGGGTAGGTTTTGCCCTGAAACGCTGCATTCGAAAAAGTCAGGCTGACTTCTGTGAAAGAGGCCGGGCTGACGATCATTACCGTGCCGTTGGTAATCCACTTCGCCGGATTCAAATTAATGATCGGCCGTCCGCTCCCGAGGGTCTTGCCTAAATCGCTGCCCTTATAAACCAGTTCGCCCGTGCCGGAATTCCACTTGTCCACCTGTCCCCGGAAGATGCCCGTCAGCGACTCGATAAACGCCGCATAGATGACGCCGTTTTCATCGCCGGAGGTGGAGTGTACGTCGCCCATATATTTGAAGCGCGCATCGAATAGATAGTTGTCGCCCTGGGAGTAGTTGTGTCGCCACATGCGCACGTCAAAGGTCTGGTTTTCGTTGTGCGAGTATGTGTCCATGTCGAGAATATTGACGTGGTTTTTATTGCTGAAAATGCTGCCTTTGCGCTGGCCCGCGTTTGTGTCGGCCACGAAGTACCACAATTTCTTTTCTTTATCGTAGCCCAGCGATTTCACGTACAGCCGTTCGACGGTGCCGTATTCGCCGACGCTCATGAACATGCCCGGAAAAACTCCGCGGATGGTTGCAACGTAAAACCGCTGGTCCTTGCCGGGCTTGACGTCCGCTTGCAGCCAGTCCCGGTAGCTGGTCGAGCCGCGGAGCACGGTGTTCTGTATATGCAGCATCGGATAGTAACCCCAGAACGGAAGGCTTTCGCCTGTCGGAAGATTCAGCACCCGCTCGATTGTCAATCCGGTCGCCTGGGGGGGCAGGATTTTCGGCGTAATTCCCCTGGCATCGATAATTGTTACGCCGACCCCGGGGCGCCACGATTTCGCCGGATCCGGCGGCGGCGGGATGCGCAATTCTTTCTGGGAATTGTTCCTGGGCGTCCATCCGGCTGCGGCATTCGCCGGAATCAGAATGATCCCGCCGCCTGCGGCAATAATTGCCTCAGATGCCGTCTGGAGCGTCTGGTTAGCGCTGGTCGCAGTCTCAACCGGGCCAAACTGCTCCAGAGAGTAAATGGCGTCATTAGCGCCGCTTGGTGCCACTGCCGTATTCGTGCTGGTCAGGGCTGTCAATGGCAGGCCTAACGCGATCAGTCCGATTGCCGCCGACATAACTCTGTTGACTTTAAACATAGCTGTTCCTCTCTGTTGCATTCTTTAACCCTGTCACCTGCGTTTGTTTTTCCTGCCACTCAAATCTCGCCCAGCGAGATATAAAAAAGCCAGTTACTGAAGACCAGCACCGTATTTGCGCCCCGGCGAAGCGTAACCTGAAAGCGGTCGGCGTCCGGATGATAGCCGTGATTGTATTTGCCATCCCATACCAGTTCGCCATTAACCCAGACGGCATAGCCCATAGACCCGCCGACATGCATGGTGGCCCGGACCTCGCTGCCGGAGTTAACGATGGCGAGCGCAAAAGCCCCGGCATCGCGGGCGGCGCAACCGGGCTTGTCTTTGACAACTTCCTGGCCCATCGGCATGATGCCGCCCCGCTCCAGCCAGCTTTTTTGCCACCATGAGGTCTTCTCAATTTCCGCCGCGCGGTCAAATTTCCGCCAACCTGCCGCCAGTGGATTAAAGCCCGTTTTGATCTCCGGCAATGGCGGGTGCGGTTCGCCGGATTTCCATGCAACGGCTGGAGCAATAAACCACTCGGTAAGCGCTTGCGGATAAAGCGGGACTTTTTCAATCATTGGGGCGTGGCAGCCCAGAGCGTCCAGCACGCTGCGCCCCATCGTGCGCCAGCCGTCTATTTTGTGGTGGACGCCGTCGGGTCCGAGCACTTCCTTGCCGGCCTTCTGAGCATTTTCGAACGCCGTGTGGAGATCCACAAACACGCACTGATACTGCGCAGCCAGTTCCCGGACGACAGCGCAATACTCGCGAACCTGCGAATCTTTGGCCGGATCGCGCACCAGTGGCGGCGTCATCAGCAGCATCCGTATGCTGGCCTGCCGCAGCTGCTTCACCATATCTTCCAGATCGCGGCGATACTCAGAGGCTGGAATTCTGTCGTTGGTCCCGATGTGCAGGATCACGAGGTCCGGCTTGAGTGCCAGCACGTCGTTTGTAAAGCGGGCTTTCAAGAAGCCAATCCTGTTCCCGGCAACGGCGGCATCGTGCATCACGAGTTCCGGATAGCCATTGGCGGCCAGCGTGGACATCACCCAGCTGGTCCAGGCCGAACCATCGGTCAGGCTGTCGCCAACAAACACCACTCTTCTAACGCCGGTCAGCATGTTTGTATCTCCACGGGATTCCGATGGAAAAAGTGTGATTGCCACGCCTGCCAGCACGGGTAACACCAGCCGCAAGGCTATGTATTTTGTTTTATGCATTATCCAGAGAGGGCTGCGGCATTTGGGATCACCGGCAGAATCAGGCGCGAAGCATGCACGGCAGTATGGTGAATTTCCTGCCGCGCGATTTGCATGGCGCTGCTGCGATTCGGGTCATCGCCAGTATTTAAGTTGCGGTCCCAGAGGGGGAAGTTACTGCTGGTGATGTCCAGCCGTAATTGATGCCCGCGGAGAAACAGGTTGCTGGTACATTGCAGGTCCACGCTGTATTCAACAATAGTGCCGGGATCCAGCAAGCGGGGCGGGGCCTCTGCGCCGTCGCGGAAGCGGGCCCGCACCACGCCTTCCGTGATATTGATGGCCTTGCCATCGGGGTATACGTCCACCAGCCGGGCGACGAAATCGGTGTCGCGCGCGCTGGAGGCCGCCCATAGCCGCAACACGACCGGCCCGGTGATTTCCAGGTCTTGTTCAAGCGGAGCGCCGCTGTAGACTAGCACGTCATGCCGCTCTTCGACGGGGCGCTGATCGCACGGTCCGCACCAGATCAGCTCTTTGTAGGCGGCGTTCCAGGGGCCCACGGAGTGGTTGCCTCCGCGTGTCGGCACCGGGTTGGCGGGATCGTAGGCGTAGCCGTCGGACGGCTCCGCTGCTGGTGGCGTCAGGCTCAGTCCGCCGTCGCCGTGATGGGTGTTGGCATGGCCGCAGCTGTGGAGATAGTATTCTACGAAGCGCGTGCGGGCCAGCGGCCATTCGTCTTCGTCACGCCACTGGTTCAGCCCCATCACAAACAAACGGATCGGACGCTCTCCGAGCCCGTCACTGGCGGGCTGACCTTTGAAAACCCTGTCGAACCAGGCGCGATAGATGCGCCCGTAGTTGTAGCCGGAGTCGGGGCCGAAATCAACGGCGCGCTGGCCGTCGGCGGTGGGTTCAAGCCCGTGATGATGCCCCCATGGACCGAGCAGGATTTTATGCTGCGCCGCTATCCCGGGCGTGGCGGCATCCGCCCGCATGCGATTCCAGTTGGCCAGCATCGCCGCCGGGTAGTAATCGTACCAGCCGCCGACCTGCAGCGTCGGCATCGTGAACTGGTCATGGCGCCCGCGAATGCTGAACTGTTTCCAGTAATCATCGCAGGTGGGATGGGCCATCAACTCCCGCCATATCCGGCTTACGCCGGCGCCGCAGGAAACATCCAGAGTTTCCAGCGGCAGGCGGCGGCACAGTTCTTCGACATCGTAAATCTCCAGCACGCTTGAATTGTTGGTGCGTGATCCGACATCGAAACAGAGCCACCAGAAGCTCAGAAAGAGGCTTAGAGGTCCGCCGATGTAAAATCCGCGTGACCAGGGCGCGGCGCCCATGAATGTCGGCATCAAGGCGTCCGGCTTCGGCCCTGCATTACTTGCTACGCCAAACGTTTGCGCAAGGGCCAGATAGGATGGCCCCATCATGCCCACCTTCCCGTTGCACCATTCCTGCTGCCGGATCCAGCCGACTGTATCAGGAGTATCGCAGGCTTCCTGTAGAAATGGAGTAAACTCGCCGTCCGAATCGTAGCGGCCACGCACATCCTGACAGATCAGGACATAGCCGGAGCGAACCCACTCTTCCCAGCCAGCCAGACAGCCCAGCCTGTTATAGGGGGTCCGCTGTAAAACAACAGGGTAGCGGCCCGGTAGTTCGGGCAGCAAAATCGTTGTCGCCAGGCGGGTTCCATCGCGCATGGGAACCCACGCCAGTCGCACAAAACGGCAGTGTCGCGCACGGCCGTAGGTGAGTACGCTGTTTGCTTGCATGGATTCAGTTCACAACCGATGCGGGAACAAGCGCGTCCATCTCTTTCTGGATCGCCATCGTCTCGCTCCAGTAGGTTGGCTCGCGCGGAGCCGCCTTGACGCCGAAGTGGCGGGCGATGTCGAGTCCCATGACCATGTTGCCGCGGCGGTTGACATGAAATCCGTCTTCCATCAACGCCAGGTAACGTTCAGGGAAAGCCAGCCTGAACGCTTCCCAGCGGCACAGGTGGTCAACCAGCCCCGACTTCGTCCCTGCTGCCACAGCCCGCACGACATCCATGTAGCCGTAGAATTTTTGCAGATCGCCATTGCGCGCTGGATCTGGCGAATAGTAAGTCTGAAAAACGACGGCCGTGCCCATGCTGGCAAAGCGACGGTGAAGTTCGCGCAGATTGGCATCGAACTCCTCCGCCGGAAGATTATTGAACGGAAAAGAGTCGTTGCCGCCAATGGTTATGAAGGCCAGATGCGGACGGTAAAAAGCGGCGTCGTCATCGAAGCGCGCCAGCAGTTGCCGTGTGGTATGGCCGCCGACGCCGGTGTTAATAGAATGGTGTATACGTCCGTAGAGGCCGAGCAGCGCCAGGTCGAGCACCTCAAACCAGTGCATGCCCGGCAATAGGTGCTCGGTATTTGACGATCCGAACGCCAGTATCCGCGTTTTCAGCCTTGCGCGGAAGCGCGCCTGCATCGCCTCGAAAACATAATTGTCTGCCATGGGCCAGCCTCTCTATTTTTCCAGCCATCCCGTTGGCAGCGTTATCTTATCGTCTATGATCAGAAGTTGCGATTGATCCCATGCATCCGTATGGAACTGGAAGACCGGCAGATCGTCGGCATTATAAAGATTGCAGACCGGATTAGTCGCCCAGGCGTAGCGAACGGCGACTGGCTTAGGCACCTTGTCAGACCAAACCACGACGGTTTCACCCTCGATTTTAGCCTTGGCGAAATAGAACTTTCGATCATCGCCGGCGATCACAAAGCCCACCGGCGGGTCGCCCTGCGCATGCAATCCTCTGGCATAATCAAAGCGCAGGCGAATGGTTGAGCCATCAATTGTCATGGCCTTGTATACCGGACCGGAGGGGAGCCTGTCCTTTTGCCCGTAGACGAAGCCCAGCGCCCCCAGCGCGAGTCGCCGGCCCACCTCCTGTTTTCTCTTTGGATGAATGTCCCGCCCTTCGCCAACACCAACGGCTGTGGCCAGAAAGGTGTTGGTCACGCTCAGCGCCTGCGCCTGCGCCTCGCGCAGAGGAACGTATCCGCCACCGGACGCAGGCTTCTTCTCCTGACTCCAGTAGTCCGCCAGTTGTACAATCCCGAATGGGAAATCACCCTGCCCCCACTCTTTCCGCCATGACGCGATCAACCCTGGCAGTAATGACCGGTAATCAGCATAAAACGGGGCATTGGCTTCACCCTGATACCAGATGGCGCCACGGATGGCATACGGAATCACAGGGTGAATCAGCCCGTTATACATGACGCCGGGATGTCCGTAATAATGGCCGGGAATATGCTCAAGCAGCGCTGCTAAGCGCGGCTGACGACCCGGGTCAAGGTCTTGCGCCTTGCGCATTTTCCACTCCCCGGCCAGCGTGACGGGCGTTGCCTCAGGGTCGTCTTTGACTGTCAGTTTCATCTCCTCCGCCGGGCCGAATAAGCCCATGGGATAAGCCAGCTTCAACAAGCGTAACGAAAGTGAAATACTGTTCGTCAGAACGGCCGTGGCTGGAACTGTGTAGACCCGTGAGGCAAGCCAGTAATTGGTGGCATCGAACCAGGTGCGGCCAACACGGACGCCATTGACGTAGGCCTCATCTACGCTGTCCACGATTCCAAGGTGCAGCTCGAGCTGCTTGCCCACCCACGCCTGTGGAACCGTCACCTGCTTGCGAAACCAGATCGAAGCCACGGGCACACCCAGCGGATTGTTGGTCACGGAAACCGGCAGGCACACCTGGCTCCATTCTGAAAGATCGAGCGCCGGGTCCATCCACTTCATCTTCAGCCCGGGTTCCTCGGCATCAAGTCGGGCAAACCAGAGCTGATTACGCTCGCTCAGCCGGACCTTTTCGGCTGCATGGATCTGCGCCAGCTGGTTCGTATTTTCAAGATAGGCCTGTGCCACCCGCTCGAATGCCTCCGCCCGTTCGCGGTAATCCGGCACAGCCTTAAGTCCCTCCACGCTGGTCCACGCCTCGATGGCCGTAGCGCCTGCTGAAGAGACGATGATTCCAACAGGAATCTGCAGCCGTTGATTAAGATCGCGCGCGAAGAAATAGCCGACGGCGGACCAGTTCATTGTATTTTCAGGCGTGCAGGTCTGCCAGACTCCCAGGCATTTATCCTGCGGCGTGAGCGCGTAAACCTTCATCTCCTGGCTTGGATTGAACACGATACCGTGTTCAATGCCGGGGGCATAGCGGGCGGTGAAGGCGCGAATCAGCGGGCTGTTCGCGCTTGCGATCTCATTCGACGCATTCAGGCACTTTCTAACCTCCAGTCCCATGTTGGACTGTCCGCTGCAGAGCCACACCTCACCCACGAGCACATTCTTGAAAACGATTTTATTTTCTGCACCGGAAATTGTCAGTTCGCGTGGTGAGCTCTCGGCCTGCATAGGCTTGAGCACAACCTTCCACTTGCCGATGGCATCGGCCCTGGTGGTCGTCTGCTGTCCGCCAAAGGCCACCGATACCTGCTCGTCGGGCGCGGCTGTTCCCCATACCGGAACGGGTCGCTCACGCTGCAACACCATGCTGTTGCCGAAAATTGATGCAGGGCTCACGACCGCCTGTGCCGGAACGGCGATCCACATGCAAAGAGCTGCGCAGGCGGCCCATTTTTCTATTTTCACGGAGAGCTCCTTTTTTTACGTTTTATTGGACGGATCGGAGTGGCGATAATGCGGCGGCTATAAGTCCGGCAGCGATCCAAAAGACCGGTTAATGCGACCGCCTCTTCCGCTTTGACCAACGGTTGTTTGTGCTTCCGGATGGCCTCGGCAAAGTCCTTGTAAACGTCAATCGCGTAGCGCTTTTCAATGGGAATGATCTGATCTTTGCAGGCAACTCCGCCTGCCGGATATTCCCGCCGGGCGCTGGCCAATGAACGGTTCAGTTGCTGGGCAGGTAGCTGCGACACATTAAACGAGCGGACATGCAGCTCCTGGCCGTGCAATGATATCACCCCTGTGGTGCCGATGACTTCCAGTTCATAGAGTTGCTGGACGCACGCCTGACTGATGTCAACTTCACCCAAAAGCCCCTTCCGGGTCTGGATCACAATTTTCACCACGTCCTCGGCATCGCCCACCGAGGCTACCCGTCCAATCCGGCAAAACAGACGATCCACATCGTACCCGATCAACTGCAGTACCTGATCCATGGCGTGGGCTCCGAAATTTGCCAGCATGCCGCCACCGAAGCGCCGCAAGCTTTGCCAGTCGTTCCGCTGGCTGAACGAAAATACGCCGCGCCGCACATGGTAGATTTCCCCGATGATTCCGCTGTTGATCACGCGACGCAGCTGCTGGAAATAGGCGGCGGTCCGGTGCGGCTGATAAACCGTGACCAGTTTATTGCAGCGGCGCGCGGTCTTGACGATCGCTTGCGCCTGGCGGACGTTGAGGGCCATGGGCTTTTCCAGCAACACATGCAGCCCGCGCTCCAGCGCCGCCTCGGCCATGGCCCGATGCAGGTGCGTTGGCGAGGCAATCGTCAGGACATCCAAATCCACTTCGTCCAACAAGCGCCGGTAGTCTGCGAACGCCCGGCAATCATAAGTGGCTTCGGCTTCCCTGCAACGCTCGGGCACGGTATCAGCGACTCCAGCCAGAATGAACGCCGGGTTTTTCGACAGTGTGGCGCAGTGGAAATCCCACCCGATTCTCCCCAGACCGACAACCCCTATCCGTAGTGCTTTCTGTTGCATGCCTGCTCCCGTTCCCGCTTGTCAGGTTATAGTACAAGTTGGGATGATCTGACACATGATCAGTGCGTTGATTTCAGGGTAAACTGCGCGATGTTGAGCTGCATGTCAATCCCTTAATCTCCCGATTGTGCATGCTGTTTTGTGTAGCTCTGGCCATGCGCGGGGCGAAAGCCAGATTGCGGTGGATTAAATCCATGCGCTGTTGGAGGCAGGCTGCCGAGCGCAGCGGGTCTTCGGGCGTGTTCTGAACGTAATCCAGCAACTTTTCCTGAGTGGTCCGTGCCACATGCACGCGGGTGTCCGCTGAAGCGTAGTATATGAATATCTCTCCGCTCGCCCGCTGCACGACGCCGTTGCAGAAGACCACATTCGAAACGTCGCCCACCCGCTCTTCGCCGACCGGCGCCAGCAGATAGCCACCAGGCCGCCGGATGACCTGCCCGGGGTGCGCCAGATCGCATAGGAATGCGTAGAGCACATAGCGCAGCCCCGCTGCCGTGTTGCGCACGCCGTGCGCGATGTGCAGCCAGCCCGCCGGGGTTTTGAGCGGCGGCGCACCGGCGCCATTCTTGAGCTCCTTGACCGTGTGATAAAGCTTTGGCTCGATAATTTGTTCCGCCTGGATCTCCGCGTGTTCCATTGATGCCGTCAAGGCCCAGCCAATTCCGCCGCCCGCTCCGGCTTCGATGAAGCTGTCTTGAGGTCGGGTGTAAAGCGCGTATTTTCCGTCCACGAACTCCGGATGCAGGAGCACATTGCGCTGCTGGGCCGATGCCGACTTCAGGTCTGGCAGCCTTTCCCACACCAGCAGGTCGCGCGTGCGCACGATGCCGCATTGCGCCAGCGCGCTTGACGTGTTGCCCGGCGCGGCCTTGGGGTCCTTGCGCTCGGTACAGAAAAGACCGTAGATCCAGCCGTCGGCGTGCTGCGTGAGCCGCATATCATAGACGTTGACATCGGGATCGGATGTCTCCGGCAGCGTGACCGGGTAATCCACGAAACGGAAACGTTCGGTCGGGTTGCGGCTTTCGGCGACGGCGAAGAACGACTTGCGATCCGCGCCCTCCACGCGGCACAGCAGGCAAATCCGTCCATTGAGTTCGATCGCGCCCGGATTAAACACAGCGTTAATCCCCAGACGCTCAATCAGGAAGGGATTGGTGGCCGCGTTCAGATCGAACCGCCAAAAGAGCGGCGTGTGCGCCGCTGTCAGCACGGGATACTGGTAACGCTCAAAAACCCCGTTACGCCAGGTTGGATCCACTCGATTGCGCCGCGCGACAAGCTTGCGGTGCGGCACAATCAGCTTCTGCAGATCGCGTTGAAACGGGGTCATTTTATACATGCATGGGCTCCTGAACTTAAATTCAGCGAACCACGCGTGCGCCGCCGCCTGCCATGAGTTTTTCCACCTCGGCACGGGTGGCCATGGAAGTATCGCCCGGCGTGGTCATGGCCAGAGCACCGTGGGCTGCTCCGTACTCGACGGCTTGCTGCGGCCCGCTGCCATTAAGAAAACCGAAAATCAAGCCCGATGCGAAGCTGTCGCCACCGCCAACGCGATCCATAATTTCAAGCGCCGGTCGTGGCGCGGCCTCATAGAAGTGGCCGTCGGTCCAGAGAATCGCGCCCCAGTCGTTAATCGTGGCCGATTTCACGGCGCGCAGTGTTGTGGCGGCGGCTTTCCAGTTTGGATAGGCTTTGACCGCCTTGCGGATCATTTTTTTGAATTTAGCGGGATCCAAAGTGGTCAGCGTATCGTTGGCGCCCTCAACCTCAAAGCCGAGGCAGGCGGTGAAATCCTCCTCGTTGCCGATCATTACGTCCACGTAGCGCGCAATTTCCCGGTTTACCGCGCGGGCTTTTTCCAGGCCGCCAATGGACTTCCAGAGCGATGCCCGGTAGTTCAGATCGTACGAGACAAGCGTGCCGTATTTGTGGGCAGCGGCGACAGCTTCCAGAATCACGCCGGGGCTGGTTGCGGAAAGCGCGGCAAAAATGCCGCCGGTATGGAACCAGCGCACGCCGTGGTGTCCGAATAAATATTCCCAGTCCACATCGCCGGCCTGCATCTGAGCGGCCGCAGTCTGGCCGCGGTCAGAGACTCCGATGGCGCCGCGTACGCCGAATCCACGCTCGGTGAAATTGAGCCCGTTGCGCACCGTGCGCCCGACGCCATCAAACGGGACCCAGCGCAGCAGGCTGGTATCTACGCCGCCCTGCAGGATGAAATCCTCCAGCAGCCGCCCGATTTCGTTGTCGGCGAAGGCGCTGACCAGCGCGGTGCGCTGGCCGAAGGCGCGGCGCAGACCGCGCGCGACATTGTACTCGCCGCCGCCTTCCCACACGCGGAAGGAGCGCGCCGTGCGCAGCCGTCCTTCGCCCGGGTCGAAGCGCAGCATAACTTCCCCAAGTGAAACTTCATCGTAGGCGCAGGCATTGGCGGGCTTGATCTTCAGACTGCTCATATAGTGCTCCTTGTTTCAGGGATATGGTGCCCCGGCGTTTGAAACCCAACAATAAGCCGTAGGTTTGCCTCTCGGCAAGGTCTTTTCGAGCCGCTTCAATGGCTTTTTATAGAACAATACGGCGCAGAATTAAAATTGATGCGTATAAAAATTACTTGTAGGATGACACCGCAAGTGTTTTTAAGGAGGCCGGATAATGGTGGCCCAGATTGCTTTGGTGTCAAAATACGAACAGATGGTGGCGATACTTAAAGCCGCTTTGGAGCGGGGCGAGTATCCGGAAGGGTCGCGAATTCCCTCCGAAAACGAGCTTGCCGAGACCTACGCAATCAGCCGCAATACTGTGCGCGAGGCCATCAGTTCGCTGGTACATCAACGTTGCCTGCGCCGTATTCAAGGCAAGGGAACATTCGTGTTGCGCTGGCGGCCGCCGTCGGGGTCCCCGGACGCCTACGCCATTTTCATGCAAGCGCACAGCCATGTATACGAAGCGGAAACACGCCACCTGGTCAGAGCCTTTCAGCAAGCTGGCGGACTGCCTATGGTGTTCGATGTGGCCGACATCAAGCAGGATGAGCGGGCGCGCGAAATTCTGGCTAAACTGCTTGGGCAAGGCGTTGCCGGCCTGATCATCGAGGAGCGCTACGCGCCGCTGATCGCGGACTTGTGCCGGAAACACAACCGCAAAATACCGCCGCTGGCTGTTTTGAATTACGGAAGTGCTGCCCCGGTATGCCCCGCCTGTTGCGTTTATTCCGATTTCGAATACGGCACCCGCATGGGCACGCAGCATCTGATTGCGCAAGGCTGCCGGCGTGTTTTGTTCGTGATTCACCGGCATAAATACGCCGCGTCCGTGGCAAGCCTGGAATTGGTCAAAGGGATGTACGGCGATGCCGTGCGCGGCTATAAGCAGGCCATGGCTGAGGCGGGGCTGGCGGAAGCCTTTTTCTTCGTGGATTCTGAATTTTCCATGGAGAGTCAGGATCGTGTGCGGCTTAAAGAGGTGTTGACGGGCCCGGAGCGGCCCGACGCCATTTTTGCTTTCGGGGATATCCGGGCGAAGCACGCCATTGACATTGCTGCGGATGCCGGGCTGAAAGTGCCGCAGGATTTGTCGGTGATCGGTTACTGGAACACGCCATGGGCGGAGATGACGCGCGTGCCATTGACGTCAATTTCAATTTGCGAAGACCAGATCGCGAATCTTGCCGTGCAGAAGCTGGTTGATGCCCGCAAGACTGGAATCAAAGAGACCGAAACTACGATCATCAAGCCCCGCCTGGTTGAGCGGAGCTCGTGTGTGTCGAAGAATCCCAAAGCGTAACCCCGCAGCTTAAACAACCTGGCCGGTTATGCCCGGGACCGGGCCGCTATTTTGCCTTGATCTTCCCGGCGGCCTGATGCAGTTCGAACATCTCTTCGCTCAATTTGGAAATCCGGCTCACATGGTATCCCGCCAAGCCAGTATGCACTGTATCGTTCATGACGCTTGTCCATTTTGATGGCAACGCCTCGACTCCCAGCATCATCCCCATGACCGACCCGACCGTCGCGCCATTGCAGTCTGTGTCGAAACAGGGGAGCACGGCCCGCGTGATGGCCTTCTCGAAATCGCCCTCGCCATAAAGCAGCCCCAGCGCCACAATCTGTGCATTGGATATGGTGTGGCACCAGTGATGCCCCTGATTTTCGTCCCAGCGCCGGTGAATGCGATCCACCGCTTCATGATAGGGCGTTTGCTCCGAATGCCAGGTCAGTACATCGTGCAGGCTTTCCGCAATCCGGCATTTCGCGGGAATTTCGCTGAGGCCAACTTCAATAACCCGCCGTGCGTCGGTTTCCCCGGGGGCCGCCGACAACATGGCGGCCACCCACATTTCGCCGTAGATGCCATTTTTTACATGAGAAATGGACGCATCCCGCCACGCCAGTTCGGCGGCCAGCTCCGGCCGTCCGAGCGCTACGTATCCAAAGAAGTCAGCGCGAATCTGTGCGCCGATCCATTCCCGGTAAGGATTCCTGACAACCGCCGAGCGCGGCGGCTCGATATTGGCCACGAAATTCCGGTAAGCAACGCGTTCCGCTGTGCAGGTGTGCAGAATCGGAATGTTTGTCATCCAGAAATCTGCCATGTCAGCTCCGGAAAAGCCGATGCCCCTGGCTTTGACTACCGCCATGCCGGTGACTGTGTAATTGGTGTCATCGTCCTCCGGCATGCTGTCGGTGTTGCGGAAGCCCAGCAGATTAGCGAAATCCAGCGCCCGGTAATCCTCCTCGCGAAGCCCCGGCAGGCGCCAGAGATAATCGGGGATTTCGGTGCATCCGGCGCGCTCCAGCAAAGAGAGCAGTTTAGGGCGGCGAACGCCTTCAACGGGTTTTCCCAACAGACAGCCGGCGCATCGCCCCAGCCAGGCGCCGGCAATGCTGGACCGCTTCACCTTTTCGCTTGAACCGAGTGCCAGAGTGCGCGGGCCGGACGGACGCTGGGCGCGGATTCCGTCCAGATCGGAGGGCTCGACATAGGCATAATTCGCGCTCGCAGGTAAAAGCTGTGCTTTGTCCAGCAAGGCATTGACATCCGCCTGAAACGCGGTGTCCTCGGGAACATCCGGGATCAGCAGGCGATCAAACTCCGAATTAACGGTTTCCGTGCTACGGCCTTCCTCGACAAGCTGCCGCAGCTCCGTCCTCAAATCCTCTTTATTCCACCATAACCATCTGTGTTTCATGATTTTCCCCGCTTGTATTTCGTGCAAGGCAGCGTAAATGGCTATGGGCGTCGGCGCAAGATTTAAGATTCAGGCAATTGATTGACGTTGCGCCTGTGGGCAGGTCTGGCGTAGGCTTGGCGGCGTGCGGTGAATATGCAGCTGGAATGCGCTTCGACCGCCCGGGAGTGTTCTGCCATGCCGATTAAACGCGATCAAATTCTGGAGTATCACCTTGGTGGCAAGATAGCGCTGCATTTGCCCAAACCGTTGCGTGGCCCGGGCGATTTGTCTCTGGCATATACGCCCGGCGTGGCCGAGGCGGTACGGGAAATTCATCGCCATCCCGAGACGCTGGGAACCTATACCGCCAAGCGCAACCTGGTCGCCGTGGCAACAGATGGCACCGCCATCCTTGGCCTCGGCGACCTGGGTGCCGCCGCCAGCATTCCGGTGATGGAAGGCAAGGCGGTGCTTTTCAAGGCCTTTGGCGATGTGGATGGCTGGCCGGTGCCGCTGGGGCGCTGCCGCATGGGCGGAGCCGATACCGGCAAGACCGATCCGCAGCGGGTGATTGACGCTGTGGCCGCGCTGGCGCCGATGTACGGCGGGATCAATCTGGAGGATATTGCGGCGCCAGCATGTTTCGAGATCGAGGACAAGCTCGATGCCATGCTGGATATCCCCGTTTTCCACGACGACCAGTGGGGCACGGCGGTGATCGTGCTCGCGGCTACGATCAACTACGTCCGGCTGGCGGAACGGCGGCTGGAAGATTTGCGCATTGTCGTCAATGGCGCAGGCGCGGCCGGTATGCGCATCACCGAGATGCTCAAAGCCGCAGGCGCGGGAGCGGTTACGATCTGCGATTCAAAGGGCGTGATTTGCGCCAGTCGCACGGACCTGAGCGGCAAAAAGCGGGAACACGCCGTGGAAACGCGGGCCCGGACGGTGGGCGAAGCGTTGCGCGGAGCGCATCTTTTTATTGGCGTCTCGGTGGCGGACTGCCTGACGGCAGACGATGTCCTGGGCATGGCGTCCTTCCCTGCTATTTTTGCGATGGCCAATCCCAACCCTGAGATCAGGCCCGAAGTTGTGGCGGCGGCTATGGGGGCGCGGCCCTGCGTGATGGCCACAGGCCGCTCGGATTACCCGAACCAGATCAACAACGTACTGGGGTTTCCGTACATCTTCCGCGGCGCGCTCGACGTGGGCGCGCGCACTGTCAATCTGGCGATGAAGCAGGCGGCGGCGCAGGCTTTGGCGATGCTGGCACGCGAGCCCGTAACTGAAACGGTGAAGCGGATATACAGCGCTCCGGATCTGGAGTTTGGAACGCACGCCGTGATTCCGAAGCCCTTCGACCGCCGGCTTTTTGTGGAGGTGCCGCTGGCCGTGGCGCAGGCGGCCGTAGCCTCGGGCGCGGCGCCAGCGGGATTCAATATCGCAGCCTACCGCGCCGCGCTCGAAGCACGCGACCTGGCGCGCAACTTTGTCGCAGGATAACAAGGTGGAAGGTTGATGGTGGAAGTTCTTGCGGCATGTCATTTATTCCCAGCGGTCCAGTATTTCAACACTCCAGGTTAAACGCATCGCGTATGTGATGAACGAATTTTTCTTTCACCTTCAACCAGGCACCTGAGTCATTACCCCCCCCCTTGAACCAGGAATCTACAACCTCATCCTCCCGCAGGCTCGCGTTGCCGCTGAAAATAGGGCCGCTGACGCTGGCGTCGCCGGTGTTGCTGGCGCCCATGGCGGGGTATACCGATCTGCCGTTCCGTCTTTGCCTGCGGGCCTACGGACGGCTTGGCATGGCTTACACCGAACTGATCAATCCCCACAGCCTGTTGCGCGGCGGTGGCCGCCGCCGCGCGCAGTTGCTCGCTACGGAAGCGGATGATGCGCCGCTGGGCTGGCAGATTTACGGGGCCGACGTGGAAATGCTCTGCGAGGCTGCGCGCGCACTGGAAGGGCAGGGGGTGTTGCTGATTGATTTGAACATGGGTTGTCCCGAGCGCAAGATTTCCGGCAGCGGTGCGGGCGCCGGCTGGCTGCGAACTCCCGAGGCCGCCGTGGCCGCTGCCGCGCGCGTGGTGGCGGCGGTGAAGGTTCCGGTGACGGTCAAGCTGCGCCTCGGTTGGGATGCGACCGCGCTGGTGGCGGCTGGCATGCTGCCGGGACTGGAAGACGCCGGCGTTGCGGCTGTGACCGTGCATGGCAGGACACGCGCGCAGGGCTACACCGGACAGGCGGATATTGAAGCCATCCGCAGCTGCGTCGCCGCCGCGCGGCGCATGCCGGTGATCGGCAATGGCGATATTGTGTCGGTGGCTTCAGCGCGGCAAATGCTGGCCATGACCGGCTGCGCGGGTCTGATGATCGGGCGCGGAGCGCTGGCGCGACCGTGGCTGATCCGGGACATCGCGCGCGACCTGGCGGGCGAGGCGGCGGAACCTACGGACGAACGAGCCGGGCGTATCGCATTTCTCGCGGCCCATCTTGACCGCATGCTGGCCTTTTACGGTTCAGAAGGTGGCGTGCGGCTGTTTAGAAAGTGGATACCGCAGTATGTGCGCGGACTGGTGCCGCACCGGCGCGACCTGCCTGCGCTTTTTCAGATCGCAGAAGAGTCGGCGTTGCGGGAGGCCCTTGCGGAGCTGTGCCGGGCAGCCGGAAAAACAGGCTAAACGGACTTTTTGTTCACGACCGGCTTGACGATCTTGCCGGACTTGATGCAGCGGGCGCAAACAGTTTTACGCATTACGCTGCCCTTTTCCTGAACCCGCACGCGCTGCAGGTTTGGCAGAAAACGGCGGCGGCTGATACCCGTCGTGTGCAATCCGATTCCGCCCTTGCTTTTAGCCAAACCGTGACGGACAATCGTGTTGCCGAACATCGGCGTCTTCCCGCAAATTTCACAAATACGCGACATGGGTATCTCCTTAAGAAAACTTTCTTTTACCTGTTTCCGGAGGTTTAGGCAAGTACAAAAAGGGGAAAATGCACTTCCGCCTTTGCCGGAGTGGCAAAATGTGTTAGTTAAAGGGTGACACGGGCCGGTTGCGCCCGGATGAAAGGACGTCACTTATGAGCGAAGCACGAGGCCAGCGGGGGGCTGTTGGCATTTACGAGGTCGTATATATTCTGGCTCTGATAGCGGTTGTGGTGCTGGTGATCTCGCGGCCAACGCATCGCGTTGGCGTGATTGACATGGGGCGCGTGGCTACCGGTCTAGGCATTGATCGCACGATTAACGACGACTCCCGCGCTACCCGCGAAGTTGCGCTGGCAAAGATCAAGCGCATGGAAGAGGCCTTCAAGTTTCGCAAAAGCGAGTTAGATCGCAAGTTGAAAACCAGCGACGCTGGTGAAAGAGAAAAACTGCAGGGCGATCTCAAGGCGGCCGAGCAGGCGTTTCAGGAATCAGTGGACGTAGTCCGGCGCGAGGTCCAGGGGCACGACATGGCTGTGCTGCGTAGCTTCCGTGACCGTTTGAATCCGTCCATTAAGGCGGAGGCTTCCAAGCGCGGGTTGGACCTGATTGCCGACCGCAGTGTTGGCTTTGCCTATGTCCACGATTCGATGGACGTGACCGAGGCGGTAATTGTCCGGGCCAAAAAAACCTTCCCGAAGGATGCTCCGCTGATTTCGAACATGCTGCCGGGTTCCGGTCCGCTGGCCCCGCTGAAGCGCTAGCCCCGCAGGCCATGCCACCTTCCACCATCCACCTGAGTTGCAGACCATGGAACGTTACCAGCGCGGCAAGGGCAAGCAGAGCCTGCTTGGCAACCACCAGAAGTGCTGGATCTGGGGGCGCAATGCGGTGCGCGAAACTTTGCAGGCCGGTCGCTGGCGGATGCACGAGCTGTGGCTTGCCGATGGCATGCCGGAAGCGGAAGCAGACGAAGCGCGTATCCTGGGCGCTGCGTTAGGCGCCATCGTGAGCGTTGTGCCGGCGTCGAAGATTGAAAACACCTGCCGTTCTTCAGAACACCAGGGATATGCGGCGCGGATGACAGAATTTCCCTATCGCGACGCCGTGGAGGTGCTTGCAACCCTGCCTGAAAATCCGGTTTGCGCCGTGCTGGATGGCATTCAGGACCCTTACAACTTCGGCTCGATTTTACGGTCGGCCGAGGTGCTTGGCGTGGACGCTGTATTTATTGGAACAGCCGGGCAGGTGGGCGTGACGAGCATGGTCGTGCGCAGTTCGGCGGGCGCGGTCAATAATTTGCCGCTGGTCCGGGTTGAAAATCTGGTTGCGTTACTGAAGGAACTCAAAGCGCGCGGAATGCGCGTGGCCGGGGCGAGCGAGAAAGCCACGGCGACTCTGGCGGCGTTCGATTTTGCCAGGCCATCGGTGGTGGTGATTGGCAATGAGGGGCATGGCCCGCAGCCGGATATCATAGCCGCCTGCGACACGCTGGTGCGTATTCCGCAGAATGGCCGGATTGGATCGCTCAATGCCTCAGTAGCGGCGGCAATTTGTTTTTACGAAGCCCGGCAGCAGCGGTCAGGCAAGCTGAAACCTTAGCCTGATGCACTCAGAATGCGCAGCACCTCCGCCACCGACGGAGCTGACAGCAGCGTCTCGCGGCGAACGGGGTCATTCAGTATCTGGCTGATCTCCGACAAAAACTGGATATGCGGGCCGGTTTGTTTCACAGGCGAGAGGGTCATCAGAAAAATTGTCGAGGGATTCCCGTCCATTGAACCGAAATCAATGCCTTCGCGCTTAAACGCCAGCATGGCGACGAGCCGTTCCACCGAGTCGGTCTTGCCATGAGGAATTGCCACCCCGTGCTGCATGCCGGTGGACATTTTCTGCTCACGGTCCATAACGGCTTTGAGCGCGGCATCGCGATCTTTGATGCTGCTTTTAGCCGTCAGAAAATCAATCATTTCCTGAATAATGGCCTCTTTGGTGGCCCCCTGCAGGTTCAGCAGGATTGATTCTTCGTTGAGTATTCGCTTTACGTTCATACGCATCCCTCACAAGGGCAGTTACGCTAACAGACCGCTTGCGGCAAGACGAGCTAATATTATCCAAATATTATGTTTCTCAAGCTTGACCCGCCCACATCAAATCCGCAGACTGTCTGCGTGATGCATCTGGAAGCTTCAACGGTCGTGGAACATGAATCAGCGGGCGGTGATTACCGTTTGCTAACCATCACCGCTCCGCGCATAGCCGGCGAGGTCGCCCCGGGCCAGTTCGTTAGCCTGCGCCTTGATGCACCCGCAGATGCTGTGCTGCGCCGTCCGTTCAGCGTTTGCGATGCCGGGGCGGGCTGGCTGACGATTCTCTATAGGCCCGTGGGCCGCGGGACACACGCCATGCTGGATCTGCGTGCCGGTGACAGACTCAGCCTGCTGGGTCCGCTCGGGCATGGGTTC
>JBAXJV010000004.1:0-24199 GCA_037137675.1 bacterium
GCATCAGGCAGGCGTCCTCATTTTCGTAAGCGACGCCGCGCACGTCACGGTAATGATGGCCGGAGCCGACGCTGCTGACGGACACGACGCGGTCTCCGGGCATCCATTGCAGAATGGGCCCGAGGCTGTGGGTGCCGTAGGTGATCCCGTTGACCCCGGTCTGCCACTTGCGCCGCCATACAGTAACTTCGTTCAGGCTTTTGAGCTCATGAATATATTCGCCTTCGGCGTAGTAGGGCGTGCCGAACAGACCGCAGCGCACCATTTCCCGCACCATCACGTTGGAGCGCGAATAGGTATAATTCTCGGCCATCATGTAAATGCCGGAGCTCTTCTTGCAGGCGGCGACCAGGGCCTGACACTCCGCTACTGAAACTCCGGCGGTCACTTCCGAAAGCACATGCAGGTTACGTTCAAGCGCGGCGACGGCCATTGGCACGTGCAGGTGCATGGGTGTGCCGATGATCACGGCATCCAGCTCCGACTTCGCCAGCATTTCTGCGTAGTCGGTGTACTGCTCGCGAGCGCCGAGCCGCTCGCGGGCGGCTGGCAGCGCTTCCGCGTTGGTGTCGCAAACCGCATGGATCGCCACCTGCCCCAGCGCGGCGCAGGCCTCTTTGAAACTCGCTCCGCGTCCGCAGGCGCCGGCAATTCCGAGGTTCAGCTTATTCAATGTACTCATGGTTGAACGCCGATCCAGACAACTTCCAGCCCGCACATTCTGCCGAAGGCCGCGACGGCCTCAGCCCGGTCGCCCAGCACCAGGGCGCTGTGATGCGTCCCGCCGGCGCGCGAGTAGGCTTCCAGAAAGTCTGTCAACTTGCCCGGCGGCCGCACCCATGTGCGCACAACGTCGCGCATGGCCGGGTCGAGCGAGGCGTCTTCCGCGAGCACCTCTACCGGAGCAACTATCAGCGAGAAGGAATCGTCCGGGCCCGGAACGAGGTTGACGAAAACGGCCGGGCCGGGCTTCACGGCACAGGTCAACACGGCTGGATCCAAAGAGCCACCGCCGAAGAACGGCTTGGCGGTGATGCGCGGAAGGTCGCCGGCCACCGCCGTGCTGATCTCCCCCATGTGCGAGAGAAAAAGCGTGTTGCCGGCCCAGTCGGCACAAAAGACTTCAGTGAAGGTCACGGCCCCAAAGGCGCGCGCCAGCGCGCCGACTAGCGCTGCGGTCAGAACATCGCCTTCGCCGGCGTAGCCGAGGCCACGGCCCATGGCCTTGGAAATTTCCAGAAACGGCATGCTGTTGGACGGCCGGTCAGCCCGGTCGAAGGCCTGAAAATTGACGCTGAACCCGCTGTAACCCCCTGCTTCAAGAAGCTGTCGCAACCCCAGCCCGACACGCACGGAGCGTTCATGGGCTTCGGCGGTCAATTCGCAGGCAAACCGTTTGCGATCTTCCGCTACCTCTTTGGCCACGGCGGCATCGGGCAGCTTGCGAATGGCCTCGTCGAGCACATCGAGCCCGATCTGCCGGACCTTAATTCCGAGCTTGCCGGCCATCACCTCTTCGGCCACGGAGAAATCGCCCATGCCTGCGAAGGCATCGCCAACACGCAAGATCTGACTGCCGCGCAGGGCGCCGGCGGCTACGGCAGCGCGCACCCGATCAGCAGCCCGGTCCATGGTCTGCGGATCGGCGTCATGCCCGGCCACGATTTCGAAAGCCCGGCGGCGGCGGCGCAGCATAGAAGCAAAGTCCATGACTCCATGCACGCCGTGGTTGTACATGATGCGCGACGGCGCGACGGCCCGACCGAAGTCAGCGTCCATGGTGGTGTCAAGAATCACAACTGGGAGCCGTGTTGCGCAGAAGGCCTCAATTGCTTCCAGCGACGGCGAATAGGCCAGATGCAAAGTGACGATGCAATCAACTCCTTCCGCCTCGAACTTCAAGACTGCGGCCTTGAACTCGTCGGCCACGCGGCAGACCGGAGCAATCGCGACGGTGATCCCGCGAGCCGTATACCCGCCGGCGATGCGTTGAATGAATCCATCAAAGCCGGCCCTGGATTTCGGCAGGAGATCGTCGTATAGCTTCAAATAGAAGGGCAAAAGCCCCAGTTTGGGAATCCGTTGATTTGTCATAGCCAGGCCTTCCGGTTTTAGTAGTTTATGCTGCCGTCGTTTGGAAAGGGCGATTGGAAATGCGGAAGGCCTCATATTCATCACGGTAAAGGCCAATTCCGATGCCGGCCAGCAGCGCGGCTCCGCGTGCGCCTGCGGAATGTCCACCTACATCCATCTCGATACCGGTGATTTCAGCCACGATCTCCGGCCAGACCGGGCTTTTGGCAGGTCCGCCGACCATGACCGCCCTGTCATACTGGAAACCATGCGCTTTCAGCCCGGTAATCTTTTCGTTCAGGAGCCGGGCGGCGCTTTCCATAACGGCGCGGCTGAGGTTGGCGCGTTCGGCTTCGATCCGTCGCGGCGGCGCCCGCAGGTCAATTATCAGCCCGCCGGCGCCGGAGCTGGCCTGCGCTGCGGATTCGTCAAAGATGCGCATCCGGTCGCGTTCGCCAGAAGCAATCAAGTTGTCAACATACCAGTCAATGGTCCGCCCGATGCAGGGCACAGAAAAAATGCCGCCCCATGGACCATTGCCGGCGGACAGAAAAGGATCACACAGCATCTGCGCGTCGAGAATGGCCTGACGATCCATGAGCGGAGTAAATCCAACCCAGGACGTGCCGCAGGACAGCAGCAGTTGCCCGGGCGTCAGCACGCCGGCCGAACGGGCGGCGGCGGGATGATCGAAAGACCCTGCGACAACGGTGGTCCTTTCCGAAAGCCCTGTATCGCGCAAGGCTTGCGCGGTTAACCGACCAACGGCGGACCCGGAATGGCCCAGCGTAGAAAGTTTCGGGAGTGGAATATTCAGCCGTTTGAGGAATGGCTCATAGTAAGTGCCGGAGGTTTGTTCCTGAAGGTGAAAGGTTGTGGCAGTGGAATGGTCCATCCGCCACTTGCCGGTCAGACGATACAGCAGCCAGTCGGTGTCCATGCCGTAGTGGCCGCCTGCTTTGTACAATGCCTGCGCGTTTTCCTGCAGCCAGGCCAGATGCGCCAGCGGGAAACTGGCAACGCACGGCCAGCCGGTGATCTGCTTAACCTCCGCGGCGGTGAGTCCGGACAAGGCGGCGGGCGGCTGCTGTTCCGCCCGCTGGTCCATCCAGTTGATGATGTTGGTAAGCGGCACACCCTGCTCATCGGTCAGGAGCGTGTTGCCAGAAGCCGCAGCCATAGCGATGGCGGAGACCTCGCCGGGGGCTGCCGCCGCCAGATCATGGATCACACGACAGACATTCCGGTAATGTTGCTCCGGGACAACTTCCACCCAGCCGTCATGCGGATGGCTGAAGCTGGCGCCCGCTCCGGCTTCAGCCAGCAATCTGCCGCAACCATCCGTCAGCACGCCTTTAATGGCGCTGGTGCCGAGATCAAGCCCGATCAAATAAGTCAAAGAGCTGTCGGCTTTCGCGACTACATCGCTGATTCTGCCGCCGCAGGTCATGCAGTCGTCAATCCATGCTTGCGACAGGCGTTTTTAGCTGTCATGCGGCGCTTCACCACATCCTGCAGGGCGGCCACAAAGGCCTTTGGATTCGAGGCCTGCACTGCGTTGCGCCCAAAGACCACGCCGCCTGCTCCGTCGCGCATCTCCTGCTCGGCAAGCTTCAGGGCGGCCAGATCGGTCGGCGTCTTTTCGGCGCCCAGCCCCAGAATCGGCACCGGGCACTTGGAGGTAATTTCTGCAAAGCTGTTCGTGTAAAAGGTTTTGATGCAATCGGCGCCCAGTTCGGCCAGCATCCGGCAGCCGACGAGGATTTCCGAGTGAAACTCATCGGGGGTTTTGGTCAGGTGGCTGTGAGGAAAATACTCGCCCACGACCGGCAAGCCGAGCCGGTGCGCTTTGAGACACAGATCGGCGAAGATCTCGACGTTGCGGGCATCCACTGCTTCGCTGCCGGTTTTAAGCGTGAGGCAGACCAGCACCGCATCGGCGCCGTTACGCGCGGCATCTTCCGGCTGGTACAGGTTGGAAATCACCGACTCCTTGTAACCCCATTGGAAGCAGAAAACGGTGTTGAAATTCAGCCGGGCAATCGCCAGCGGCGCGGCGCGGCGCCCGAAAAAGGCCGCAGTCCGTGGCAACATGCCGGGGGAAAGCAGAATGGCGTCCGGACCATCCCCTACCCGCTCAAGCATTGCCGTAATATTCTCCATGCCCTTGTGCGGACCATCAAACATTCCGTGATCACAGGCAACCACCACCGCCTTACCGTCCGCGCCGAAAAGCCGCCCCAGTCGAATATCACGTCCCGATGTCATGTTTCCTCCGGTGTTGTACGTTAATTACCCGCGCCCAAGTCCTGACGAGAGCGCCGCCACGCGCAGTTCGGCGAGCTTGCTCTGGGCCGAGTCAGGGTCATTCACGAGAAAAGTCTGGTTGACCAGAGCCACTGTCTTGTCCGCCGCCACCTCGGCCAGCCCGCCATCAATCACAAAATAAACTTCGCCGCCATCTGCGCGGGTTATTTTGAGCAGGCCTGTTCCGAGCGCTGCCACGAGCGGCACATGCCCTGTCAGCACCCCGAAAGATCCGGCCACGCCGGGCAGCACGCAGGCCGAAACGGCCTCGTCAAAGTGAACGCGGTCAGGTCCGAGAATACGCAGGTGGAAACTCATGGTACGTTACGCTCAGGCGTTCAGGGTCCGGGATTTTTTGAGCACATCATCAATGTTGCCTACCATGTAAAACGCCTGTTCAGGAATCTTGTCGTGCTTGCCTTCCAGAATCTCCTTGAATGACCGCACGGTATCGGCCGTCTGCACGTAAGCGCCGGGAATGCTGGTGAAAGTCTCGGCAACAAAAAACGGCTGCGAGAGGAACTTTTGAACCTTGCGGGCGCGTTCAACCGTCAGGCGGTCCTCCGCGGAAAGTTCGTCCATGCCAAGAATGGCGATGATGTCCTGAAGCTCCTTGTAGCGTTGCAGAATTTCCTGCACGCCGCGTGCGACGCGGTAATGCTCCTCGCCGACGATTTCAGGGGCCAGCATCGAGGATGACGAGCTGAGCGGGTCCACGGCCGGATAGATGCCCAGCTCTGAAATCTGCCGGGAAAGTTCCGTCGTAGCGTCCAAATGCGTAAAGGTTGTGGCAGGCGCCGGGTCGGTATAGTCATCGGCCGGAACATAGACGGCTTGAATGGATGTTACCGAACCCTGCTTCGTTGAGGTGATCCGCTCTTCGAGTTCGCCCATCTCCGTGCCAAGCGTCGGCTGATAGCCAACCGCCGAAGGGATGCGTCCAAGCAGCGCCGAAACCTCTGAGCCGGCCTGTGTGAAGCGAAAAATGTTATCAATGAAAAGCAGCACGTCCTGGTGCAGATCGTCGCGGAAATATTCCGCATTGGTCAGCGCTGCCAGCGCCACGCGTAAGCGCGCCCCGGGCGGCTCATTCATCTGCCCGTATACCATGGTGGTCTTTTTAAGCACACCCGATTCGCGCATCTCCCGGTAGAGCGCCGTGCCTTCGCGGGTGCGCTCTCCGACGCCTGCGAAAACGGAGTAGCCGCCATGCTCGGTGGCAATATTGCGGATCAGCTCCTGAATCAGGACCGTCTTGCCGACACCGGCTCCGCCAAAAAGCCCGATCTTACCGCCGCGCCGGTACGGCGCCAGCAGGTCAATCACCTTGATGCCGGTCACCAGAATAACGCTGCGGGTATCCTGTTCGGCAAACTGCGGCGGCGGGCGATGAATTGGCATGCGCTTTTCAGCGACGACCGGCCCGGCATTGTCAATTGGATCTCCCAGCAAGTTGAAAACCCGACCGACCGTCCCGACGCCTACCGGCACGGTGATAACCGAAGCCGTATTCAGCACCGCCGCGCCGCGCACCAGCCCGTCGGTGGTGTCCATAGCGATCGCGCGGGCTACGTTGTCGCCCAAATGCTGGGCAACTTCGAGCGTCAGGTTCCATTCGCGGGCATCAATGGTGGGGTTGGAAACCTTGAGCGCAGTATAAATTGGCGGCAGCTCGCCCGGTTCAAACCCGACGTCCACTACGGCGCCAAGAACCTGCGTGATGCGTCCCGTTTTTTTAATGCTTTCACTGCTCATAATGGCTGTTTTCCCTTCAGTCTGCAAAACGTCAGCTTATCCCTTTAATGCCTCGGAGCCCGAGATGATCTCGGCCAGCTCGCGGGTGATGGCCGCCTGCCGCGCCCGGTTGCGCAACAGCGCCGTCTCGTTAATCAGCTTATCGGCATTGGTCGTCGCCGCATCCATGGCGGTCATGCGCGCTCCATGCTCACCCGCCGCGCTATGCAGGAGGGCCAGAAAAATACGCAGCCCGATCATCTGCGGAAGTATTGCGGCCAGCAGCGCTTCACTATCGGGCTCGACCAGCGGATCCGCCTGTGCATCCGCAACTGCCGGATCCGTTACGCACGCAAACGGCAGCAGCCGTTCAATCGCGGGCTTTTGCGACATCGCGCTCCCGAACCGGTTGTACGCCAGGTAGACTTCCTGCACGCGGTCGGAAACAAAATCGTGCTGCACATCCAGCGCCACGCGCCAGGCATCGGCATACTCCGGCCTTGCTCCGGAAGACTGGTAATTATGCCGGACCGTCACGCGGTTTCGATACATCATGCAGCCTCGCCGCCCGTAGAGGCTCACAGCTGTGGCCTGCCCTTCAGCCGTGCGCTGCTCCATCCAGGGATGCAAAATCCGGAACAAGTTATTATTGAATCCGCCGCAAAGTCCTTTTTCCGATGTCGCCATCACCACCAGCACCTGTCGCACCGGCAGGCGCGGACGCATCAGAATATGCGCCAGCGCGTCTTCGCCGCGGGCGACACGCGCCACAATCCGCCGCAACGGATCGGCGTAATCGTCGGTGTACTTGACCGCCTCGGTAGCGCGGCGCAGCTTGGTTGCCGAAACCATTTTCATGGTCTTCGTCAGCTTGCGCGTATTGCGCAGACTGAGCAGCTTCATGTTGAAATCTTTGACCGAAAGCATGGTTCTGTGGCTCCTGGCCTAGACTCCACGGCTCTTGACTTGTTTGAGCAAGGCATCCAGAGCGGCCTTCAATTCAGGCGTCATGACGGGCTTGCCGACAAACATGCGGCGATACTCCGCCGCATCAGGCGTCTCCATCGCTTCGATGAGTTGCTGCTCAAAGGCCCGCACCGCCTTGACCGGGATATCATCCAGCCAGCCGTTATTTCCGGCATAAACCAGGGCCACTTGAACGTCCACCGGCAATACAGCATGCACGCCCTGCTTCATCAGCTCCATCAGTCTCCGGCCGCGCTCAAGCTGGCGCAGAGTGGCTGCGTCAAGGTCGGAGGCAAACTGCGAAAAGCTGGCCAATTCACGGTACTGCGCGAGATCGATGCGCAGCGAACCGGCGGTCTGCTTCATGGCCTTGATCTGGGCGTCGCCGCCAACGCGTGAAACGGAAATACCGGCATTCAGCGCTGGCCGCTGGCCGGCGTTGAATGCATTGGTTTCAAGAAAGATCTGGCCGTCCGTGATCGAAATCACATTGGTGGGAATGTATGCCGAGACATCGTTGGCTTGAGTTTCAACGATGGGCAGCGCCGTAAGGCTGCCGCCGCCGCCGGCTTCGCTCAGTTTCGCGGCGCGTTCCAGCAGGCGGCTGTGCAGATAAAACACATCGCCGGGAAAAGCCTCGCGTCCCGGCGGACGGCGCAGCAGCAGCGAAAGCTGCCGGTAAGCCTGGGCGTGCTTGGTAAGATCGTCGTAGACAATCAGGGCGTGGCGTCCGGAATCGCGGTAAAACTCCGCCATCGTGCAGCCTGTGTAGGGGGCAATATACTGCATCGGCGCCGGATCGGATGCCGAGGCGCAAATGATCGTCGTGTAATCCATGGCGCCAAACTGCCGCAGCGTTTCGTAGACCTGCACAACCGTTGAAAGCTTCTGGCCGATGGCCACGTAGAAGCAATGCACGCCAGAGCCCTTCTGGTTGATGATCGCATCAATCGCGAGCGTGGTTTTGCCGGTCTTGCGGTCGCCGATGATCAATTCGCGCTGTCCGCGGCCGATCGGCGTCAGCGCATCCACAACCTTGATGCCGGTTTGCAGCGGTTCATGCACATCCTGACGCTCAATAATGCCCGGCGCTTTAATCTCGATCCGGCGCAGCGTCGCGGTTGCAATCGCCGGCCCGCCGTCCACCGCCTGTCCAAGAGCGTTCAAAATACGCCCTTGCAGGCCGTCGCCAACCGGCACCTCGGCAACGCGCCCCGTTCGGCGGGCTCGGTCGCCTTCCTTGACGACATCGGCCTCTCCGAAAAGCACCACGCCAACGTTGTCCTCTTCCAAATTAAGCGCGATGCCTGTGCTGCCGTCGGCAAACTCGACGAGTTCCCCGGCCATGATGTTCGACAGCCCGTTCACGCGGGCCACCCCATCGCCTACCGTAAGCACGGTGCCCACTTCGGCAACATCCACCGGACGATCGTCCGCCGCCAGATTCTGTTTGAGAATTGAGGCGATTTCAGAAACACGAATTTCCATCATACCGTTTTCTCTCCTGCCGGAACTCAGCTTCCGGACACAGCCAGGCGCAAGCGCGCCAGACGTCCTGCCACGCTGGCATCCACCCATGTATCCCCAACCAGGGCCTGGGCGCCGGCGATCAGCGCCGGGTCCACTTTCCAATCAATCCGCACTCCCCGCGCGCCAGTGCGTCGCCGTAGCGCCTCGGCCACGGACGCCTGTAAAGCGTCGTCGGTTACTACCGCAGTGCTGACGGTCGCGCGGAGTACGCCGCTGGCGCGTTCGCTCAGCCGGCGGAACTCATCCAAAATATCCGCCAGCCGGTCCAGCCGTCTCCGGCTCTCCAGCATCGAAAGAAACCGGTAGGTCAGCGGCGCCACACGCGTGCTGAATAAAGTCGCCAGCAGCTCCCGCCTGTGCGCAGGATGGAGCTGGTAATTTGTACAGAACTCCCGGAACTCCGGGAGTTCCCGCCAGAGCTGTTCCAATGACAGCGCGTCCGCATCGGCCGCCGCCAGAACACCGCGCTCGCTTGCCAGATCGAACCAGGCGCGGGCGTAACGGCGGGATGTTTGGCGGGTGTGCATGACGTGCGTGTTAGACGGATTGCAGCCACTGTTTGGTCAGTGCGCGGTTCTGCTCGGCATCAAGATTGCGGCCGACAATCTGGCCGGCCAGCGTGATCGCAATCTCCGCGCTTTCCTGTCGCAGGGTCTGACGTGCCTGCGCGGTGGCGGCTTCGATCTCGCGCCGCGCATCGGCCAGCAGCGCTTCGCCCGCCGTTCGCGCCCGGGCTTCCGCCGCCTGCGTGGCAGCCTGGGCTGCGGAGCGGGCTGAGGCCACAATCGCCTTGGCCTGCTGCTGGGCTTCAGTAATCGTACGCGCATGCTCCTGCTGTGCAGTTTCAGCCGCTACGCGGGCTTTCTCGGCATTCTCCAGAGCGCCGCGGATACGCTGCTCGCGCTGGTCCAATCCTTTTAGAATCGGACGCCACGCCACACGCTGCAGAATCCACACCAGACAGGCGAAGGCCACCCAGGTCCACAGCATCATCGGGACGGAAACGTCCATAAAGCCGTGGGCCTGCGCACCTTCCGGGACGCCAGCCTGTGAAGTTGGAACGGACATCGTGGCTTGTCCGGCACTTACTGGTTGCTCATGCATGCTATTTACGCTCACAATCTGACCTCCGGCCTGACAGCCTTCAGCCTCAACAACCTTGCCTGCGTCACTTCGCCAGAATGCAAATAACCAGAGCGAAGAGAACCACGCCTTCCATGAGCGCGGCGGCAATCAGCATGTTCACCTGAATCTTGCCCGCCATCTCCGGCTGCCTGGCAATTCCAAGCATTGCTCCATAGCCTACCAGGCCAATACCAATACCAGCTCCCACACTCGCCAAACCAGCACCCAGCGCCGCAATCGATCCAGTCATTTTCACACCTCGTTTTTTATACGCGCCCACAGCTTCCGGCCGTCAGCGCAATTTTTAACCGCCGCACAGTAACGCCACTTCTTTTAAGACATCACATCGCCTGCCAAACATAATCGCAAACGCACCACCCGTCAGTGTGCCGGATGATAGGCCTGCCCTATAAACACAGCCGACAAAAGCGTGAATATATAAGCCTGCAGGAAAGCGATAAATATTTCCATCAAGTAAATCATAATCGCCATCGCCACCGCCGGCAGCGCCCAGGCGCCAAAAATAACCATCATGCCCAGCATGAAAAACACCACCATATGCCCGGCCAGCATATTAGCAAACAACCGGATGGTCAGCGCCCCGGCCTTGATAAACAGGCTGATGAACTCAATCGGCAGCAGCAGCAGCAAGATCGGCCAGGGTACGCCTCGCGGCACCAGCCCTTTGAAAAACCCCAGCGCCCCGTGGCGGGCCATGGAGCCACCCACCATAAAGGCAAAGGTGACTGAAGCCAGCGCGCCGGTAACCGCCAGGTTGGCTGTCGCCGCGCGAAAGCCCGGGATCAGCCCGATCAGGTTCATCGCAAGAATAAAAAAGAACAGCGAGCAAAAATACGGCGTGAACCGGCGCCCGTCATCAGCGCCCAGATACGGAATCGAAATCTGGTCGCGAACAAAAACCACCATCGCCTCCAAGGCGTTGGTCAGCCCTGTCGGCACCAGCGCCCGGCGGTTGTACAGAAGCCCGAACACAACCAGCAGCAGCGCCGTCGCCAGCGTCACCATCAGCCCGTGCACGCTGATCCAGGACGGCATGGACCATCCAAGCAGGGGCATCGTGAGATGATCCAGGTTCCCGACATCTTCCAGAATAAAGGCCTGCACGGCGTCAATCCGCGACTGCAGATCTGCCGTGGCACTGCCAACCACCGCGCTCATACTTTATTCCCCCACATACGCCAGGTGCGAATTTCCACCGGCAACCAGGCAAAATAACCGCAAATCAAGCTCGTTGCCAGCGGATTAAACCCCGCCTGCCAGAACCGCGCCACCACCGCCAGCACAACCACCAGCAACCCCACACGCACAGCATTGGCGAACAAACCCCAGACTGCCCAGACATACATCGTATGTCCCAAAGCCCGCCGGGCAAACCAGGTGGCCGCCAGCGCATTCAGCACCGCCAGGGCCCACCCTGTAGCCAGCGGAATGCAGGCCGCAGAATACCCCCAACGGCGCGCCACGGCCAGCGGTAAAACAACCCCCTCCAGCAACGCCCATGCCGAGAACAGCAGAAACACCTTTGGTACAGACCCGCGCCGCATCATAAGGCCAGCGTTTTCGTCGCGCAGCAAAGACTCAGGCGCCAGAAGTCAGAACCCGGCTTTTTTCTTCTGACCTCTGACTTCTTCATTATTGACCTCGCGCACAACCTTCCAGGTTTCATAGGCAATGTAAAGCAGCCCCACCCCGACGCCAATCAGCGTCCATACCACCCCGCCGCCACGACGCCGGTCCAGCCACCATCCCAGCCCGGCAAAGATACCCATACCCACCGCCATCGAGAAACCCAGCGTCAGAGCTGGATTCAACGGCCGCCGGTCTCCAGATGCTGGCTGCTCACCACTAAGCATACCGCAGAGTAAACGCGAAACCATCGCTCCTGTCAAGGAACCCGAAACGTAACTCGGGTCAGCATTCCGCTGGAGCGGGCATAAACCATGAACATCCCGGCCGTTGCCGGTTTTCCGGATTTAGCGGGCGTATTCGACGGCACGCGTTTCACGGATGACGGTCACACGGATCATGCCGGGATAGCGCAGCTCGCTTTCAATCTTGCGGCAGATCGAGCGCGCCAGCAGCAGCGCTTCGGCATCGCTGACCGCCTCTGGCTGCACCAGCACGCGCAGCTCGCGGCCAGCCTGAATTGCAAAAACCCGTTCAACGCCCGGAAAACCAGCGGCGATTACTTCCAGTTTTTCAAGCCGCTTGGTGTAGAAATCCGTTGTCGCCGAGCGGGCGCCAGGGCGCGCGGCTGAAAGCGCGTCGCCGGCCATGGTCAGCCAGCCGTAGGCGTTCTCAACGGGCGTTTCCTCGTGGTGCGCCGCCACGGCGTTGACAACCAGCGGGGTTTCGCCGTGTCGCCGCAGCAAGTCGCCGCCAATTTGCGCGTGGCTGCCTTCAACTTCGCGGTCCACAGCCTTACCGATGTCATGCAACAGTCCGATCCGCCTGGCGAGCACATGGTCCAAATTCAGCTCCGCCGCCATGCTGCCCATCAGGTTCGCCACTTCAATGGAATGGGTCAGCACGTTTTGCGCATAACTGGTCCGGAACGACAGGCGGCCCAGTATCGGCACAAGTTCGGCATTCAGGCTCTGTACGCCGACCTCCAGCATGGCGGCTTCGCCAGCCGCGCGCATGCGCCCTTCCACCTCGGCACGCGCCTTCTCCACGACCTCCTCAATGCGCCCCGGGTGAATCCGTCCGTCTTCGATGAGCTGGGTCAGAGCTACGCGCGCGACCTCCCGGCGCAATGGGTCAAAAGACGAGATCACGATTATGTCCGGCGTGTCGTCAACCAGCACGCTGACACCGGTGGCTGTTTCGATGGCGCGGATGTTGCGACCATCACGGCCGATGATGCGCCCTTTCATTTCATCGTTTGGCAGGGCCACGGTGCTGGCCATGAGGCTGCCGGGGTGTCCGGCTGTGTAGCGCTGCACCGCCTGCGCCACAATCAGCTGCGCCTTACCGTCCGCAGTTGTCTGCGCCTCCTCCTGCATCCGGCGGATCAAGCCGGCCATTTCGCCGCGCATATCCGTTTCGGCGCGGGCGTAGAGCTCGCCCCGCGCCACCTCGCAGGTCATGCCTGCCAGCTCCTGTAAACGCGCGGCGGCGGCCAGCGCCTGCGCCTCCACCGCAGCGCGCGACTGATCAACGGACTGGGCGTGCCTGGTTAAATCCGCATCGCGCGCTTCCAACATCAGCTCTTTTCTTTCGAGCGCGTCCATGCGATGGGCCAGCTGCTCCTCGCGATGGACCAGCCGTGAGTCCAGGTGGTCAAGTTCGGATCGCCGCGCCGTCAATGTGACTTCGAATTCCTCACGCGCCTTGATCACGTCGGCTCTGGACTGCGTCTCAGCGTCGCGCCGCAGATGGGCCGCGTCGCGTTCCGCCTGCTGCAGGATATGCTGGGCCTCGTAGGCCGCCGAGTTGCGCTGCATAACGCTGAGCAGCATATGGATCAAGTAGCCCGCGCCCATTCCGCACAAGCCGAAGATCAGAACATACTTGCTATCCAGAACATACATGCCATCCATGACAACCGGCCTCCTCGCGCGCTGCCGCCGCAGACAGCGTTCGCACCCGCCCGCTAATCGCGATCACGCGCGTTTCAGTTATTAGTCCATCCATTCCAACATCCGTTTCGCCAGCTGGCACATCCGCCACCAGCAGTCCCTCTACTGTTACCCCGAGTTTAACGGCGGGAGCTAAGCCTGACTTATGCCGGGCTGCGTCAATCGCCGCCAGCAGCCGGTCATAATGTCCGGCCCCGTGCCCGAGCCTGCGCCCATCCAAATCGAACGCCAGTCCCGGCAGGCAGACCACCTCCGTCGCGGCGTGGTCCACCCATGTCAATCGCGCCGGTTGCGGGGCCCCCTTAAGCCACTGCACTTCGGCTGGCCCGGGGTGGTAAATGGCAGGCGCATAAGCCTGCTGCTCCATCTGCCAGGCTGGAAGACACCAACGCGCGCCGGCGTCCAGACCGGCTTGCATCAGGCTGCGCAGATCCGGTTCCCCGGCCATGGGCCAATATCCCAGCAGCGTTTTTGCCCTCGCCACATCTTCGATCAGAGCGACCCTTCCGCAAACAGCCAGGCTCCAGGCGTCCCACGCGCAGGCGCTCAGTTCACGGCGCTGCGCGCGCATCCGGACTCGCAAGGCCGCTTTGGCTGCCGCCAAACTTAGCATGGCGTTCCTCCGCCCGGCTTCCCGCTTCTGTCATCCGCGTCCGCCGCGTCAGCGCGAAGTTTATCCCAATGCGCCATGCGCGCCGCAATTGTCGCCTCGTAGCCCTCCTGCGACGGTTCATAATAGACGGCCGCTGTAGGTGCGTAGGATTGTGCCACGAAATGTCCCGGGTGGTCGTGCGGGTAAACGTAACCTTTGTGGCCCAGCCGTGCGGCGCCTTTGTAGTCTGCATTGCGCAAGGCGCGCGGCACGGGCAGGACGCGTCCGGTACGCAGGTCGTCGAGAGCCTTGTCCACCGCCAAATATGCGGCGTTGCTTTTGGGTGCGGTTGCGAGATAGGTGGTCGCCTGTGCAAGCACGATGCGCGCCTCGGGCATGCCGACAAACTCCACCGCCTGCAGCGCCGCCACGGCCATGCTCAGCCCGCGCGGATCGGCATTGCCGATATCCTCCGAGGCCAGCACGATCAGGCGCCGCACAATAAAGCGCGGATCTTCGCCCGCCTCCAGCATCTTGGCCAGCCAGTAAACGGCGGCCTGGGGGTCCGATCCGCGTACGCTCTTGATGAAGGCGGAAATCGTGTCGTGGTGGCCGTCCTCGTCGCGGTCGTAAACCACGGCTTTTTTCTGGATGGATGCTTCAGCTACTGCGAGGGTTAAATGAATCCGGCCGCCGGCACTTTCGCCCGGGGTTGTGCTAAACGCAATTTCCAGCGCCGTCAGCGCGCGGCGCGCATCGCCCTCGCAGACGGCCGCGAGGTGCGCCAGCGCGTCTTCATCAGCCGTCACCGGCGCCGGCGGCAAGCTGCGCGGGTCGGCGAGCGCCCGGTGCAGCAAGTCCAGAATGTCTGCTTCAGAGAGCGGCTCCAGCTCGAAAACCTGCGAACGCGAGGTCAGCGGGGCAGTGATGAAAAAAAACGGGTTGTGTGTTGTGGCGCCAATCAGGGTGATCACGCCGTCCTCGACGTAGGGCAGCAAGAGGTCCTGCTGGGAACGGTTGAAGTGGTGAATCTCGTCAATAAACAGAATCGTTCGCAAACCGTCGCGCTCACGCCGCAGGCGGGCGGAGGTCAGCAGATCACGCAGCACCGCCACATTGGCCAGCACGCCGCTGGTACGCTCGAAGCGCCTGCGCGTTACGATGGCAATCGCCTCTGCAATTGAGGTTTTGCCGCAACCCGGCGGCCCGAACAGAATCAGGCTTTGCACACGGTCCGCTTCAATCGCCCGCCGCAACAGGCATCCAGCTCCGAGAATATGCCGCTGTCCGACAATTTCGTCCAGCCCCCGCGGACGCAGCCGGGCCGCCAGCGGCACACTATTTTCCAGCGCCCGCTTCGCTGCGTGCCCTTTGTCAAATAAATCCATAAATAAACCAAAAAATACCCCGCCGAGCCGTAGGGGCACCAGTCTCTATACCTTTCACCTTCAGGTGGGCAATCTGACCTCAAGTTTCCATCTCCCGCGCTACCGCGCGGGCCTGTGGGCACATAAGGGATCAATCGCCCTTGCCATTCAATAACGGGTGAGAGATTGTAGCCCGTACACGAACTTAGCAGGGTACTTATAATCCACATATTCGCAGGCATGCCGCCCGCATATCAAAGAGCTCCTGAACAAACGGCCAGCGTTTGATCCCCTCCAACCGGAGGACAGTATATCACGTTCACAAAAGCAATGCATCCAGTTATGATAGACCCAGCCATGACAACATCCAGCGCTTTATTTTCCCGGGCCCCGCAGAGCTTCACCCTGATCTTAGGTGGCGCACGTAGCGGTAAAAGTCGCTTTGCACAACAGCGCGCGGAAGCGCGCTGGCAGCATCCGCTCTATCTGGCCACGGCGGAGGTGCAGGACGACGAGATGGCTGACCGCGTTAAACGCCACCGCGCCAGCCGCGGTGCGCGCTGGACCTGCATCGAAGAACCACTCAACCTTGTCGGCGCGCTGAACCGCCTGCCGTCCGGCTGTGATGGCGTCCTGCTCGACTGCGCCACCATCTGGCTCTCCAACATCCTGCTTCAGGAAGGCCGCGATGCAATCACCTTACGCACACGCGAGCTGCTTGCCGCACTGCGCGACTCGCCACGCGAAATAATCATTGTCAGCAATGAAGTCGGCCTTGGAATCGTACCCGGAACCCCGCTCGGTCGCGAGTTTCGCGACCTTCAGGGATGGCTGAATCAGGACCTCGCCGCCGCCGCCAGCACCGTCGTTTTGATAACCGCCGGACTTCCCTTGTGCCTCAAAGGCGCCCTCTGAAGATCCAATCGCCCCCCTGAAACGGGCCTTCCATGCAGCGCCACAAAAAAAACATCCCGTTTCACGCTTTTTTACTTGTACACCACAAGATGTAGGGGCTAATAATATCCACACACAACATATAGTGGCATCACACTTCGATCATAAAACCAAAAATTCTCAATAATCTGGTCAAATACCGCAAAAAATTGGGGCAAAGACATGCGCAAGACAATCCATAATACATCCAGCGATACAGCTCAAACCGTTCCGGCGCCAGCCGCCAACATTTCGCCACGGCGCCGCGCCTCCAGCAAGGCTCTGTCCATTTCACCTGTATTCAGCCATGCCGGGACGGATCCGTTCGATGAGGTCGAATGGGAAGAACGCACCGCCGCAATTACCGACGACCACGGCAAGGTGATCTTCCAGCAGGAGCGCGTCGAAATTCCAAAGGCCTGGTCCATGCTGGCATCAAAGATTGTGGCCTCGAAATACTTTTACGGCGGGCAGAAAACCGCCTTTCGCGAACACTCCGTACGCCAACTCGTACACCGCGTCGCGCGTACGATCGCGGACTGGGGCCATGCCGACGGCTATTTTGCCACCGCTCAGGACGCCGAAACCTTCCATGCGGAATTATGCGCGCTATGCGTTAACCAGGTCGGCGCATTCAACAGCCCCGTGTGGTTCAACGTCGGCTTGCACCACACCTACAAGATCTCATCCAAGAGCCGCCACAGCTTCCACTGGAACAGCCGCCTGGGCCATGTCGAACCGACCACCGACAACTACCTCCATCCCCAGGCCGCCGCCTGCTTCATCCAGTCTGTAAAAGACACGATGGAGGACATCATGCGCCTCGCGACTTCCGAGGCCATGCTCTTCAAATACGGGTCGGGCACGGGCACGGACTTGAGCACGCTGCGCAGCAGCTGCGAGAAACTTTCCGGCGGCGGTACGCCGTCCGGCCCGCTGAGTTTCATGCGGGTCTTCGATCAGGTGGCGGCCGTCATCAAGTCGGGCGGCAAAACCCGCCGCGCCGCCAAAATGCAAAGCCTCAAGGTGGACCATCCCGACATCGTTGAATTCATCACCTGCAAATTGAACGAAGAGAAGAAAGCCTGGGCCTTGATCGAGCAGGGCTATGACGGGTCCTTCGGTGGCGATGCCTATAACTCAGTCATGTTCCAGAACGCGAATCTCTCGGTACGCCTGACCGACGAATTCATGCAAACCGTGCTGAGCGACAGCGAGTGGACCACCCACGCAGTCTTATCCGGCGAGCCAGTTGGCACACACAGAGCACGCGAACTCCTGCGCCTGATCGCCGAGGGCACGCACGTCTGCGGCGACCCCGGCGTACAATACGACTCTACGATCAACCGCTGGCATACCTGCCCGAACAGCGGGCGGATCAACGCCAGCAATCCCTGCTCGGAATATATGTTTGTGGACAACAGCGCCTGCAATCTGGCGTCGTTGAACTTAATGCACTTCATGTCACCGGACGGAAGTTTTGAGATCGAGCGCTTCCGCGCCGCCGTGCGGATATTCTGCATTGCGCAGGAAATCATGGTGGATAACGCCAGCTATCCAACGGAGGAAATCGCCCTTAATTCGCACCTCTTCCGTCCGCTCGGCCTGGGCTATGCCAATCTCGGCGCAGTGATTATGAGTTTGGGGCTGCCATACGACAGCGACGAGGGCCGCACCTTCGCTGCGGGCGTTACGGCGCTGATGACGGCCACGGCCTACGAAACCTCCGCGCAGGTGGCTGCGGCGCGGGGGCCGTTCGCCGAGTTCGCCAAAAACCGCGACTGCATGCTGAATGTGATCGGACTGCACCGCGATGCCATCAAGGCCCTTGCACCCCTGCCCTGCGCTGCACCGGTCATCGCCGCCGCCCGGGAAGCATGGGAACGGGCGCTGGACGCCGGCATGCGCCACGGCTACCGCAACGCCCAGGTGACGGTGCTCGCCCCTACCGGCACGATCGGATTCATGATGGACTGCGACACCACCGGCGTCGAACCCGACACCGCGCTCGTCAAGTACAAACAGCTCGCGGGCGGCGGCAACCTGAAAATGACCAACCACTCCGTCGCACAGGCCTTGCGTCGGCTGGGCTACAATGGCGAAATTGAAGCCATCCTGAAACACGTGGACAGCACCGATACGATTGAAGGCGCGCCGGGCCTCAAAGAGCAACACCTGCCGGTGTTCGACTGCGCCTTCAAGCCCAACAATGGAACGCGCTTTCTTTCCTGCCACGCACATATCAGCATGATGGCGGCTGTCCAGCCGTTCCTTTCCGGCGCAATCAGCAAAACGATCAACATGCCGAATAATGCGACCGTGGACGAAATCATGCAGGCCTATATCGAAGGCTGGCGTCTCGGGCTCAAGTCGGTGGCCATCTACCGCGACGGCTCAAAACGCACGCAGCCGGTAAGCTCCAGCAAACGCGGGCTCAATGCCGTCGCGCCCGGCAGAGCGCGCGGCGAAAACACTCCTGCGCCTGTACTCGATGCGCGCCCCAACCGGGCCCGCATGCCATCCACGCGCCTCTCAATCACGCACAAGTTCGAGGTGGCCAGCCACGACGGGTATCTCACCGTCGGGCTTTACGACGACGGCAAACCCGGCGAGTTATTCATCACGATGGCCAAGGAAGGCAGCACCGTCGGCGGGATCATGGATGCTTTCGGCACGGCGATTTCGCTTTGCCTGCAGTACGGCGTGCCGCTGCGTGAACTCGTGCGCAAGTTCTCGCACAGCCGCTTCGAGCCGGCGGGCTTTACCAAGAACCCGGATATTCCGATCGCCAAGTCACTGGTGGACTACATCTTCCGCTGGATGGAAATCACCTTCCCCGACGGTCACGCGGCACTGCCTGGTCACGCTGCAGCCAGCGCTCCCCGCGAAGCGCAGCCGCAGGATCCGTCCGCACCGGTGAAACCGGAATCCACATCCGCCTCTGCCTCGAATTTCACCTTCGTGAACCAGGAGGACGCTCCAGCCTGCGACCGCTGCGGCCATATCACCGTCCGTAATGGCGCCTGCTATCGCTGCAACAACTGCGGAAACTCCATGGGTTGTTCGTAAACCAGACAGCTGTCACATTTCGCCGGGCATACGCAGGCGTATTGTGATAGGCTCGACTGAGTGAAAACCTACCATAACCGCCGCTATCTTCTGGTGACTGCGGATGTGCGGGCGAATCTGGCGCGCCTGGCGCGGGATAGTCAGGCGCCCAGGCAGGGGTTTCTGGAACTGGCCCGCGCGCTGGATGCCGAAAGCCTGTCGTTCTCCGACACCGGTTTAACGGCGCCATTTTTCGTGCGTATGGTACGTCAGGTATGGGGAGCAGCAGGCCGGGCGGCGGTGCTACGTGACCGCACGCTGGACAGCTTCGTGGAACGCATCGCCGGCATTTGCCGCACCGCTCAGGAGGCCCGCCCATGAACCCCGGAACAGCGCTGAGTCTGACATGGCGGGTGACATTAAGCCTGTGGTGGCTGCGGCACTGCACACGCGTCGGACGCTGGCCGAGAGTCTACGGACGACCGCGGATTACGAACCTCGGGGCTCTGACAATTGGCGAGCGATTCCGTTTTTTCAACCATACCGTTCCTTCGGAGATGGTGACACATCCGCAGGGACGCATCGAAATTGGCGACCGCGTTTTCGTGAATTACGGCGCCAGTCTTTCGGCCCACCAGCTGGTGAAACTTGGCGATGGCTGCCAGCTTGGCTCTTACGCCTGCCTGATGGACAACGACTACCACAGCGTCGAAGATCGCGAGGCGCCGGGCAGCTCGGCGCCGATCGTGCTCGGGCGCAACGTGTGGCTGGGCGTGCGGGTGATCGTGCTGAAAGGCGTGACCATCGGCGACAATGCCGTGATCGGCGCCGGCAGCGTGGTCACACACGACGTGCCGGCGAACTGCCTGGCCGCCGGCGTGCCCGCGCGGGTAATTCGCAGCTTTATGCCGAAAGCCAACGCCATGCCGGAGGGGAGCTGCTCAGTATGATTATGTCCGCGCTGACCTGGGGTTTGGCGTTATCAGGGCTGGCCCTCGCAATTCCGGCGCTTTACTTGCTGATTCTTACGGTGGCGGCGTTACGTCATCCCGGCCGCCGGCAAATTGACGGCGTGTTTCACGGGCTGCGCGAAGCCCGGCAGCGGTTTATAATTCTGATTCCGGCGCACAATGAAGAATTGCTGCTCGGCACAGTGGTTCAGCAGCTGGACAAGCTGTCTTATCCACGCTCCCATTTTGAAATTGTAGTGATTGCGGATAACTGTGACGACCGCACAGCCGCGGTGGCGCGCGCGGCGGATGCGGAAGTCCTAGAACGCCACGACCTGTCGCAGCGCGGCAAGGGACACGCACTCGACTGGGCGTTGCGCGGCGCGCTGGCGCAATGGGCGCGGCCCTACGACGCCGTCGTCGTGCTGGACGCCGACTCGGTTGTCAACGCGGATTTTTTATGGTTTATGCAAGCACGTCTGGAGACCGGCGCCGAGGCTTTACAAAGCTACTACGGCGTACTCAATCCGCTTGAAAACTGGCGCACCTCGCTCTCGCTGGCAGCGCTGGCAGCTTTTCACTTTTTACGTCCGCTCGGCCGTGACCGGCTGGGCCTGCCTTGCGGGCTCAAAGGCAACGGCATGTGTTTTACAAAACGGCTTGTATTAACTTACGGCTACCCGGCCTTTTCAGTTGTCGAGGATGTGGAGCTGGCTATATTTCTGCTTCGCAAGGGGGTGGGCGTGCGTTTTGTGCCGGGCGCGCAGGTATTCGGGCAGATGACCACCTCCGCACATGCCGCCAGCGTGCAACGCGCCCGCTGGGAAGGCGGCAGATGGGCGCTGATCCGGCGGCTGAGCGGGCCGCTCCTGCGTGAAGGCTTCCGCACCCGCGATGCGGCAATGCTGGACGCAGCCGTGGATCTGCTCGTGCCACCCTTTACCATTTTGACAGGGATCAGCGGCCTGGCGGCCATCTCCGGATTGCTGCTGGCAGCCCTGCACACAGCCCCGCTTACGGTGGGGGTGGCCAGTGGACTAGCGGCAGTGCTGGCTGTAGAGATGGTATACGTCTGGGTGGCGCTGGCGCTTGTGCGGGCGCCGGCAAAAATCTACGGACGCCTGATCTTTGCGCCTTTGTTCGTGGTCTGGAAACTAGGCGTCTACCTGCGACTTGCCATGGGCCGTGGCGGGGCAGCGGTATGGACCAGAACAGAGCGTCAACGGCTCTCATAAACATGCAACGGAGGCAAGAATTATGACCGCCAAGTCATCACCGCAAAACAAGCCTTGCGCACTGGTTGTGCTGGGCCTGCCGTTTCACAACGTTACCTTTGACGAGGCGGTGGCCTGGGTGCGGGAGCGCATGGCCGGTGGTCAACCGGGCTATGTGGTGACAGTCAATGTGGATTTTATCATGCAGGCCTGGCGCGATCCGGAAATGCAGCGCATTCTCATTGAGGCCGATCTGGTGGTGGCCGATGGCGGCCCGATCGTCTGGCTGTCACACCTTTTCGGTCCGCGCCTTAAACAACGCGTGACGGGCAGCGATCTTACGCCGATGCTGGCCGGGGCCGCCTGTGACGACGGCCGGTCAATTTACCTGCTCGGTGGCGCGGCGGAGGTAGGGGCGCGAGCGGCCGTGGAGATGGCCAAGCAGCACTCCGGCCTGCGCATTGCCGGCCACTATTCTCCGCCACTCGCGGAGGTCTTGAAAATGGACCACGCTGATATTCTGGAGCGCATCCGCAAAGCGCAGCCGGCGCTGTTGCTGGTGGCGTTTGGCGCGCCTAAGCAGGAAAAGTGGATTAACATGCATTTTCGCCAGTGGGCAGTGCCAGTCAGTATCGGCATCGGCGGCACGCTCGATTTTCTGGCCGGCCAACAAACCCGCGCGCCGGTCTGGGTGCAAAAGATCGGCCAGGAGTGGATCTGGCGCTGGGGCACAAATCCAAAACGCTTAACCAGACGTTACTTGAGCAATCTGGCATTTCTTGCCTCGGCAGTGCTGAAGCTGTTGCATGTGAAACGTTCGCACAAAAACACCGGACCACAGGTGGCCGTGCCAAGCACTGCCGCGCAGAGTTGGGCAGGCGCCGAAACAGTCGGCTTCGAGCCACTGCCGGACGAAGCGGCAGCGCGGACGGCGCTGGCGCGCTGGCGGGGATTGGGCCTCCGCGGGACGCTGATTGTGGATTTAAGCCGGATGACCTGGCTGAGCAGTCTGGAACTCGGCGTGCTGCTGACAGTCAGCCGCGATGTGCGGCGGGCAGGGCGAAGGGTGTACTTGTGCGGAGTTTGCGAACGCGTGGTCCGGCTGATCCGGGCCTGCCATCTGGATGCCTATCTTGACCTGCCAAAAACCGATGCGGAACTGGCGGCGGCACTGGCAGTGCTGGAAAAGCCTCCGGCAGGCAGCGTTCTGGTCGAACGTGAGCATGGGTTGCAGGTCACGTTACCAGCAGAATTGACGGCGGCTAATCTAGACGTTTTCCGCTCCAAACTCGCGGATGGTATGGAGGCCTATCTGGCCCGGCCTGATGCGCGGACTGTGCTGGTGGATGCGGCAGAATTAACATTTCTGGACAGCGCGGCAATGGGATATCTGGTCCATCTGCGCCAGCAGGCTTTAACCGCCGGCGCCTCAGTGCGCTTCAGCGGCTTCCATGGCACGGTGCTCCGGTCGCTTAAAATAGCCCGCCTGGATGCCGTCTTGACGGATAAATAAACCGGGGGATTTACCCCGTTTTCATTCCGGCGATGGTTTCCTCCACGACTTGCTTGAGTCGCTCCACGTAGCTATCCAGATTCATGCGCGCTTCTACCAGTTGTCGCCCGTTGCGCCCCAGGCGTGCGGCTTCTTCAGGCTGATCGAGCAGTCTTTGAATTGCGTCGCGTAGTGCGGCAACATCGCCCGGCGGCACATACAGCCCGTTTTCTCCCTCAATAATTACATCGGTCTGTCCGGTGGTGCGGCTGCAGATCACAGCCCGCTGCATGGCCAGCGCTTCGAGAATTGCGGTGACACCGGCCTGAAAGGACACGTTAAACAACGGCATCACCATGAAGGCCGAGCTGGCATATATCTGGCGTAATTCGTACTGGGTGAATTTTTTAACCATCACGTTGGCTGGAATCTCAGAGTGCTGCGAACAGTCGCTCTGCTTAGACCACGGGCTGGATGCGGCAATGACAACTTGTACATCAAGGTCACGTACGGCGGCCATCAGCGTGGGGTAATCGCGACGCTCCAGACCAACAGCGCAAATCATCCGGGATTTTGCATCTTGCGGCGTGGCGGCGGGAAGACTGGCAAGCGAGAAAAACCGCTCGTCCACCATGAACGGCGTAAAAACAACCCTTTGATCAGGCACCTGCCAGCGCGTTTCGATAAAGCGCTTCTGCCATGTCGAATAAACGAGAAACCGGTCAACGTGGCTGGCAATTTTGAAAATGTCGAAGAGCAGCATCTTCTTACCCACCGACAAAACATGCGTAACCATCAAGTGCCGCGTTTTCAACCGGCCGCGCCCGAAGAATTTGAGCAGCAGCGCTAGCGGAATCCCGACCTGCTCGCCATCGGTAAAGATGGCTCGATATTGTCCACGCCTGCGCCAGCAGGCCCATGCCAGCAGAGCGTTCCTGCCGCCGAGCTTCTCGAGCCACCGGCCCGGCCAGCCGCTCTGACTGCGCGCCTGCGCATAGTCAACAAGCTCCGCGTCAAAGGCTCTGGCCAGTTCAAGATAGTCGGCGCGCGGATGTTCACCACACGCGATCCGGCCTTCAATGGTGGAGTCTATCCTGCCTGAGACAGTTAAGAGAATTTCGCTCTTCACTCTTTCCCCTTCCCTGTCAGCCATTTTGCTTGGTGAAGCACACCGTGAACCAGAACTCCGAACCTGCTCCGCCATGGCTGATACCGGGCGCTTTCGCAGGACTTATAACGCCGATCTCGCCGCCCATTAGCTCAACC
>JBAXJV010000005.1:0-22296 GCA_037137675.1 bacterium
ATGCGCTGTTAGATGCTCGCAGACCATTTATCGCTCGTCTACGAAATCCGATGATCTGGGGAACGGTCGTAGTCGTAGCGCTGCTGGGACTGCTGGCGCCCTATCTTCCATCCGCTTTTCAGCGAGCACTGACGTGGATTCCGTTCGCGCACGTGTCCGATATTACGTCCGCCGACGCTGAGGGGACATCGCTGTGGAGGTTTGAACTTTGGCGTATGCTGTTACGTGAAGCGCCTCAGTATCTATGGGTCGGTAAAGGCTATGTCTTTTCCTTTTCAGAATATGCATCGATATTTTCCACGTCTACCGCTAATCAGTATGAGAGCTTCATCATTACTCACAATTACCACAACGGACTGCTCAGTCTGCTGATCGACCTTGGCCTGCCGGGACTTGTTATTGGTCTTGGTTACATCGCCGCAGTAGCCGTGCGCGAAACTCGGCGACTATACTACGTTTGGCCGAACACGGTCTTGCATAACTACCACCGCATTGTGCTGGCTGCCTTTCTGGCGCAGGCGATCGTGTTTGTCGGTTTTGCTGGCGGCGTTCAGTCGTTCATGTCTCTTTTTGTGCTCGCACTGATAGCCGATGGGCTTTTTCACAGTGCTCAGAAAACCCCGCCGACAAAACATTAGTCGAATAGTCTGCCCAGTCAGACGTCTTGGACAGGACGGATAGGTTAGATGCTTTCCCACATGCCACCCCGTTTTTCCATTGTCACGCCCAGTTTCAACTCTGGTGATTGCCTGCGTCTGGCCTGCGCCTCGGTGGCCGATCAGTCGGGCGTCACGGTTGAGCAGATTGTCGCGGATGGCGGATCTACGGATGGAACGCGGAGCTGGCTGGAAACCCGGTCTGGCTTGCGTTGGCTAAGCGAGCCAGATTCAGGCATGTACGATGCCGTCAACAAAGGCCTGGCGATGGCCCATGGCGATCTGTTTGGCTATCTCAATTGCGATGAACAATATCTGCCGGGCACCTTGTCGTCGGTGGCCTCGATGTTCGACGCCCATCCGGAGGTTGATCTGCTGTACGGCGACATGCTGGTCGTCAGCGGTGATGGCGCACTGCTCGCTTTTCGAAAATCCTATCCCCTCCGTTGGCCATACATTGCCGCCGCCCACCTTTATGTCCCCAGTTGCGCGTTGTTCTGGCGGCGACGGGTATTGGATGCGGGGGTTGCTTTCGATACGCGCTGGCAAATCCAAGGCGACGCTGATTTTGTAATTAGAACCCTGCGGGCAGGATTCCATGCGGCGCATCTTCCACTCTATCTTGCCACATTCGCTTTGACCGGCGCCAATCTTGGCAATACTTCCGCCGCCTTAGCCGAAATGATTGCCGCCCGCCGTGAGGCGCCGTGGTGGATCCGCTGGCTCCGTATCGGGTGGGATGCGGCGCGCCTGACCGAAAAAATGTTGAGCGGCGCTTTTTGTCAAAGATTTCCTTTGGCCTACGAGATTTACACGCAGGATAGTCACTCCAAACGAGCCAGTTTTACTGCCACGCGCGGCACTTTCCGTTGGCCATCTCCGCGTGGCGGGGCGATTTGACCCATGCGTATTCTTGTTCTGCATAATTACTACCAACGCCCCGGCGGGGAGGACCGGGTCTTCGAATCTGAAACGGCGTTGCTTGAATCACTGGGACATGAAGTCATCCGGTTTGTCAGACATAACGATGAAATCTTCGCGGGCTCATTATTGAAGAATATTGGAAATGCCTTGTGGAACCGTGCTGTCGCTCTGGACTTACAGCGCATTATAGAACAGAACAAGCCGGAGGTTGCCCATGTTCATAACGTGTTTTCCGTGCTTTCTCCCGCCGTCTATCATGTCTTGCGGAGGGCTGGCGTTCCGGTCGTCCAGAGCTTGCATAACTACCGACTGGCCTGTCCCAATGCCCGGCTGATCCGTAACGGCTGTTTTTGCACACTGTGCCGCGGGAAGCCTGTGGCATGGCCAGCAGTCCGGTGGCGCTGTTACCAGAACCGTTGGACCTCGTCAGCAGCGATCGTTTCCGTGCTGGCCCTGCACCGCGCGCTGCGTTCCTGGATGCGTTCTGTGGATCTATATCTGGCGCCCAGCGAATATTTGAAACAACAGATCATTCCTGCTGGACTTCCGCCCGGACGTATCATCGTTAAACCCCATTTCGTCGCGGATCCCGGCGAGCGGGAGCCAGCCCAGAGGCTATACGCGCTTTTTCTGGGAAGGTTGGAACCCGAAAAGGGGATCATGGAGCTTCTTGATGCGTGGCGGCTGCTGCCCGGGTTCCATTTGCATGTGGCTGGCGATGGGCCGCTGAAGAATGCGGTGCAGGAACGTTTGCGAGATCCTGCGCTGGGCCATGTTTCACTCCTGGGCTGGCTGCCGCGTGAAAAGGTCAACGACCAGCTGGCGAATGCCCGGTTTTTAGTGATTCCATCTTTGGGATTCGAGAGCTTCGGATTGACGGCCATTGAGGCATTTTCGCATGCTGTTCCAGTTCTGGCCCCGGCAACCGGCGCCTTGCCTGAGATAGTTCGGGACGGTTTCAATGGCATACTGGCAGATCCCCGTAACAAAGCAGAACTGGCGGACCAAGCGCGGAGTCTATTTCTTGATACACCGCTATGGTTGCGGATGGCGCGGCAATCCAGGCTGGACTATTTGCATACATATAGTCCCGGCGTGGCCGGGGAGAACCTTATAAACGCGTACACTTTGGCTCAACAGAATCACTGCGTCGGCTCTTCGTAATCAATGGAATTCCCGCCGTGACCATTCTTTTCACAGCCTGTACATGAGTCCTGATTTCCATAGTAATGGATCGACCAAGCCTGTGCATGTGGACATGCATGCTGCGTGGATTCTCACCCTGACGTGGGCTGTTCTGTCCGGCTGGTTGCTGTCGCTGCTGGACGGTCTTAGCCTGTCGGGCTATGCACTGGCATGCCTGCCGTTCTTCGCCTGGATGATCTTCAACCGTCGCGGCGCGTTGACGGGGCTTGCGCGCGAAATATGCAGGCACATGCGAAGATTCGCGCAGCGCGGCATAAGGCGCCCTCTTCCGGCGCTGTTCGCACTCACGGCGCTGGCCACCGCGCTCGGCGGCATACTTTACGCGCCGAATAATTATGACTTCCTGACATACCGTTTCGCCCGCATGCTGCAATGGTGGGATGCCGGTCACTGGTATTGGATACACACCGTCAACATGCGGCAGAACACCAGCGGAAGCGGCATGGAGTGGACAATGATGCCGCTGCTGCTTCTGGCCCGTTCCAGTCGCCTTTTTTCTCTGCTGAACGTCGTCGCCTATCTTTTCATGCCCGGCCTGGTCTTTTCCGTGCTTACGCAACTCGGCATTCAACGCCGTACCAGCTGGTTCTGGATGTGGATTATACCGGCGGGGTACTGTTACGCCGCCACAGCAGGCGGGGGCGGAAACGATGCGTTCGGCGCGGTCCTGGCGCTTGCCGCAATGCATTTCGCATGCAGGGCGGTTCGCGATAGCAGCATAACCGCATTTTGGTTGGGATGCCTGGCTGCAGGACTGATGACCGGCGTGAAGGCAAGCAACTTGCCGCTAGTGCTTCCTGTTATGGTGGCCGCAGCTCCGGCTTGGAAGCTGATTAAGGCGCACTGCTTAAAAACATCGGGAGTCGTATGCGTGGCGCTGGCTGTGTCTATTGCTCCTATTGCCATCATGAATCAGGCGCATACGGGCGATTGGAGCGGCGATCCCTGCAACCACCTGAAATTAAAGGCTACCGCCACGCTCCCGGCTCTGATTGGAAACGGCCTCCAGTTGGCGGCGGGGTGTCTGGCCCCGCCGGTGTTTCCGCTGGCCTCGGCGTGGAACGCCCATGCCGACAAGTTCCTTCCCATATGGATTCGCAAGCAACTGGCAGACGGATTCCCGCGATTTTCGCTAAGGATTGGTGAGCTGGGTAATGAAGAACATGTTGGCCTGGGGTGCGGGGTGACGATTCTACTTCTGTCGTCCGCTATCTTTGCCGTGGCCCGCCGTCCCAGATCGCGTCCGCAGACCAGGCGCTGGGCCGTACTGATGGCGGGTGCCGCGGCTTTGTTTGCATACTGCAGCCTGCTGGTGTCGGAAAGCACGGCGCGTCTTCTCACTCCTTACTATACCCTCGCTCTGGCATGTGTCCTGGCGCTGCCGGGATGTGCGGATGTCACGCGGACACGCTGGTGGCAAAAACTGGCGGTTCTGATGAGTGTCATGGCGCTGGCGATTACCATGCTGACGCCGTCGCGCCCGCTCTGGCCCGCGCAATCCGTCACGCAGGCATGTCATTCGTGGGCACCTGGCAACCGCCTCTTTGCGCGAATAGCCACCGTTTACTCAGTATATCAGGCCCGGTCTGACGCCCTCGCCCCAGCGCGCAAACTGCTGCCGCCCGGGACGCGCGTCATCGGGTTCATCCAAACCGGCGACGATCCTGAGATCGCCTTGTGGCAACCGCTCGGCCACCGGCGCGTGGTGGATATGATCGGGCCGGAAATCATGAACCGCCAATGGCTCGACCGGACGGGAATACAGGCGATCGTGGCACGCCGTGAAATTGTGGAGAAACAATCTGGCTCTGTCGAAAAATGGCTGGCCGTTATTGACGGACGGATGATCGCGACGGTGCGCCTGACCATCAAAGTCGCCGAAGGCGAACGGGAATGGTGCGTAGTCATGCTGAACCCCCGGATCGCCTTGGTGCAAGCACCGGGCACCGAGAACAAATGAATACTCCCGAACCTTTTGTGACGCCTGAACGTTTCAAGGTTCTGAAAACCGGCATCAGCGCTGTCACACTGCCTGACACTGTCACGATTATATCCAATTGGATTTCCCGGCGCGCGAGGTACTATGTCAATCTCTGCACTGCCGATGTGGTGCTGCAGGCGCATGATGATGCCGATCTGGCCGCAATTGTTAATGCGTCAGGCCTGGCTCTGCCGGATGGAATGCCGCTTGTCTGGATAGGGAGGAGCCGCGGCCTACCGGTCGGTCGTGTGTACGGGCCCGATTTGATGCTGGCTTTGTGTGAGCATGGCCTTTCACGTGGCTGGAGGCACTACTTTTACGGCGGCACGCCAGAACTGCTGGAGGATTTGTCCCGCCGTTTGCGCGGCCGTTTTCCGGGTTTACAGATTGCCGGCACATGGGCTCCGCCATTCCGTCCACTGACAACAGGGGAGGAGTCGGATGTGGAATCTAGAATCAACGCTGCACAGCCGGATTTGCTATGGGTCGGTATTGGTACCCCTCGGCAGGATTTCTGGATGGCACGCTTCCGGCCTCGGCTCGAGGCAGCCGTGATAGTCGCGGTCGGTGCCGCCTTCAACTTCCATGCCGGGCATGTGCGTCAGGCGCCGCGCTGGATGATGCGGTGCGGTTTGGAATGGTTGTTCCGCCTGGCCATGGAGCCATTCCGCTTGTGGCGCCGCTATCTGGTGGGAATTCCAAGGTTCGTATGGCTGGTATTGGTGTCACGCGAACGGACGTAACCGGCTCGTAACTTTTAATTACCTTTTCTTTAACACGGATAATGCGATCCGCACGCCCATATTTCCGTTTTTCTGACCACCGCGCTCCAGCATCGGTTGCCAACCTGCTTCTGCTGCTCGCCATCTGTCTGCTTCCTTTCATGCCGACGGACGAGAGTCTATGGATAGATGAGATTTGCACGGTTGGTTACGCTGCACAACCGACGATCACGGCCTGGTTTGGGCATTTGCGGAACGACGCTCTGGTGGTGCACTCCAGCGACGCGCAGATGCCGTTAGGCATGTTTCTGACCTGGCTTTGTGTGCGCGTGCTGGGCGAGTCAGAGTGGGCGCTCCGCGCGCCGAATTTGGTTTATGCCGCGCTTGCGATGGTCGCGCTCGCCCGCATCGGCCGACTCATACGCCTTGGGCGTCTGCCGCTTCTGTTCGCAATACAACCATTCGTCTGGTTCTACGTGAACGAAGCCCGCCCTTACGCGTTGCTCATGGCGGCTGGGGCTTGGCTGCTTTACGGGTTTCTTGCAGGATTGCATCAACGCGGCACGGGAGCGGCGTGGGCTTGGGCACTAAGTGTGGGTGGCTTCGTGTTAGCCGCCTCGACAATCACAGGTGTGATCCTTTTTGCCGTGGCCTCCGTTGTGCTTGCGTGCGGGCTGGGACGTCTCCGTGTATTACCTTCGCGCGCAGCGTGTTGCGTGGTAGGTGGGGCATGGCTGCTGTTGACACCCCTGGGCGCCTTTTACCTCTGGGGCATGCTGCAGGGCATCGCCAAGGTGCGCCTATGGAGTGCAGGCATCTCCAACTTGATCTTCGCCGCGTATGAGTTTGCCGGATACTCCGGACTTGGCATTCCGCGCAACACGATGCGTGCCGTGCTTGCCGGGCACGACATGGCGCAGCTTAGAGGGCTTCTGATGGTTTATTTGCCGGCAATGAGTATGTTGACATTAGTTTACGGCACGCTCATTTTTGGAATGCATACAGCCTGGCGCGCGTCCAACCCACGGCAACGCACCGTGATACGCGCTTCGTCGATCTGGTTGGGCACCTCTGTCGCGCTCGTTTGGATCGCCTCGCTTGCAATCAACGTCCCGATTTGGGGGCGCCATCTAGCCGCCCTCATGCCCGCCTGGGTCGTGGCGATCGGCTGGTTGACTGCGGGGGTCCAGCAGGCACGACCACGTTGGGGCACAGTGGTGTTGGTTTTTCTGGCGCTTTTACTGTTATGTTCGACGGCGATTCAACGGCTCGATCCGAAATACGGACATGATGACTACCGCAGCGCCACTTCCCACGCTTTGGCGGTCGCTCGAAATGGACAGACGGTCTGGTGGGTAGCCGATAACAATACCGGCGTTTACTATGGGATCAATCATCCGGGTATTCGTATGTTCTCCAACCCCGAAAGCATCCATAAGTTGCCGACGGAGCTGCCCGGGTTGGCGCTGATTTCGAAACCTGACATTTACGACGCCCACGGCGTTGTGCGCAAACGACTGCTGTCGGCAGGTTATCAGCGCTCCTATTGCGCCGTTGCATTTGAACAGTGGACCCCGCCCGCATTACACAGAGTCGATTTATCACCAGCACCTGCAATTATTAAACCATGAACGATGAATCTAGAACCGCGAACCGCTACGGCTGGCTGACTGGCTTCAGCCTGTCACTTATTGCACTGCTGACTTTCTTTCTGTATTACGCCAACGGCAACGCCGAGGAGGTGGCGGCCAGGGGCCATTCGGCGATTCTTTGGATGGTCGCGCGCTGGAACGGCGCGGCCGGTGATCTTTCGCATGCCTGGCTGGTCCCGCTGGTCAGCATCTACGCGCTCTGGGAAATGAGACGCACTCTGCGCGCGCTGCCCAGGCGCCCTGATCTCCGTGGCGTGTTGGTTTTATCGGTGGCGCTCGGACTATATTGGCTCGGCGTGCGCGGACAGCAAACACGCCTGACATTGCTCTCGCTACTGCTGCTGCTGTGGAGCGTGCCATTTGTCTTTTGGGGTTGGAGTGTAGCACGGCAAATCTGGTTCCCAGCCCTTTATCTGCTTTTTTGCATTCCCGCCAGTTTTCTCGATTCGCTGACTTTTCCCCTGCGGATCATCGCCACCACGCTGGCCACATCCACGCTCAACGGCATTGGCATTGCTGCCACCCGCAGCGGCACCGCGATACACTCTCTGGCTGGCGGCGGGTTCAACCTGGATGTCGCCGATCCGTGCAGCGGGCTGCACTCACTGCTTCCGCTGGTGGCGCTGAGCGCCGCCTACGCCTGGTTGTTTTTGCGCGGATGCCGGGCGCGCTGGCTGCTGGTTGTCTCCGCCGTGCCGCTGGCCGTAGCAGGCAATGTGGTGCGTATTGTCAGCATCGCCGTGGTCGCCAGCCTTTTCGGTCAGGAGCGTGCCACGGGCTTCTATCACGATTACTCCAGCTTCGTCTTTTTCTCCGTGGCGATAGGCCTGATGTTCGCGCTTGCCGGATGGTTGAACCGGCGGACCGGTAAGAGCAAGACATCCGGCAACGTTTTGACGGCATCCGACCTCCGGCCTCCGACCTCTGACTTCGCACCTCCGGCCGCGGCATCATTTTTCCTTTCCCGTCTTCTGCCGCCGCTAATGATGGCCATGCTCTCGGTCTGGACGATGCTGGCGCCGCCGGTGGTGGTTGAAACGTCCTGCGGCTTGCGCGACAATCTGCCGGCACACGTCGGGGATTTTAAAGGTGACGATTTGCTCTATTGCCAGAACGAGCAGTGCATGAGGAGCTTTTCCGTAACGTCGCTTAAAGACCGCGCCATCTGCCCGGCATGCGGTAGCCAGCTCGCTGGAACTTCAGTTGGCGAGCGAAATATCCTGCCCAAGGATACAACGGTTTTGAAGAAGGTCTATACATCCGCCGATGGTCGCTCATATATGGTCACGGTTGTTTTCAGCGGCGAGGATCAGCGCAGCATTCATCGCCCGCAGCAATGCCTGCCGGCGCAAGGATTCGTGATTGATCGCGCCCACACGGAGCAGGCGCCGCTGGCGGAACGCGAACCGCTTGATCTGATGGTCATCGAGGCCCACGCCTCCAGCAGCGCTAATCGCATCGGATTTGCCTACTGGTTCGCCGGGCGCGACCGCGAGACCGCGTCGCATTGGCGGCGACTGGCCTGGATGGCGTCGGACCGCCTGCTTTACAACCGCGCTTCACGATGGGCGTACGTCTCAATCTTCGCCGCGCGCCCCTTTGATCAACCCGAGGCGCAGCAAGAACTGTTCACCTTCGTGCGCAATCTCTACCCTGCCATCCGCCTTCCTTCATCCGGCTTCTGACATCCCGCCCTCAGTTGCTTCCACTCCTTCAGAGGGGTTCCCTAATCACCTGCGCTTCCCCATGTAACGGCGGCCGCGCCATGCCCGTTCCTTACCGGAAAGCAGTGCTGAGGATTGAAATAAGACCTGACTTGATCGTCGCCCTTTGGAACCCTTCGGACGCCGAAATGATCATGATCCGCGACGCTGGTTACGTTAAGTTCGATGATCGTTATTGGATTAACAAAGCCTGTCAGGCGCGTATGCCAGACCACCATCGATAAGGCAGGCGCGACATACCTCGTTTTTCATCGTCCACGCCACCCAGTGCCCGGAACCAGAACCGGCCTCCAGAATGGGCTGCTGAGAGTGCAGTTGCTCACATTGGAGAAGCTTCCCAGCTCGTCGCCAACACCGTTTCACCCTTCACTATTCACGCATCAGCCCCATCCTGTGGATGACCGCTGTCAATTCAGCCTCGCCGCCGGGCCCATCCGGAGGAAATGCGAGTTTGGATTTGATCCCAGGCCGGTATGCCGCTGGTGGCGTCGGCCTGTTCGATGCTGCAGGCGCCCACCGCCACGGCGGCGGTAACGGCCTCCTCCGGCGCTTCGCCGCGCAGCAGGGCGGCTAGCAGGCCGGCGATTGTGGCATCGCCTGAGCCTGTGGTCCCGACAACCTGCACCACGAAACATGGCGCCAACAGCTCGCGGTCACGCCATTGGCCGGCGTCGAGGCGTAGCACTCGCGTCAGGCTTTCTAAACGCACGGCATCGGACGTTGTGCGCAGCAGTAACCCCTGATCGCCCAGCTTCAGCGCCACTATCGCCGCACCCATCGCAAGCAATTCATCAGTCGTACGCCGCAGCTGTGCGCTGTCTGGCGGCTGACCAGCCAGCAGGCGGTCGTAGGCCGGACGGTCGAGCATGTAGAGAATTTCTTCCAAGCTGGGCTCGAAAATATCTACGTGCGGCAGGGCCCGAGTAAGAATGGCCCGCCAGTCGGCGCGACCGGCAGGCGAGGCCGGGTCGGGCCGCGCCAAATCCAGAGACGTGACAACGCCCAGGGCCTGTACGCGCCGGAACATGGACGCCAGCTCTACGCCGCCGTCAGCGTACATGCGGTACATCAGCGGCGGGTAGCCGAAGTGGAAAAGGCGCACGCCAGCGATTGCGCCGGAGTGCACATCATCCGCGCCAAAGGCGTCGTTGGCGCCCGGGCAGTGCAGAAAAATCCGGTCGGCGCCGGGCGGATTAATAACAACCGTATACGAAGTAGCAACATCGTCCGCGACGATCATGCTGCCGGTAAGCGCGTCGTCGCGGCGTCCAAGCATTTCGAGCACGATACCTCCGAAGGCATCGCGCCCCACTTTGCCCATCAGGCGAGGTGTGACGCCAAGCCTGTGCAGGGCCAGGCCGACATTGCTAACGGCACCCCCGGTGCCCATTACGGCGGGCCCAACGTTCACCAGCTTGCCTGGCACAAGCGTCTCAGCCAGCGTGCCGGCGCAGTCCGGGAAGGTCGGAATGATGTCCAGACAAACATGCCCGGCCACTACTACATCCACATTTTCCGCGCGTTGATCATTCATAAGATGTCCTGTCTTCGGGGTCCGGGATCCCGGGCGGCACTTTTTGTCCATCGCTGTCTTATCCTTCCTGAACGCTGATGCTCTGCATCCTCAAATCACGTCGCCTGGCCACAGGTTCCAGCACCCAGCGCTTGTTGAACCAGAACCATTGGTCGGGGTGCTCCCGAATCACGGCGTCCACGACGTCCATGACCGCTTGCGTCATGCGCTGTATGTCAGTTTCATTATCTAGCGTGTGATCTGCCCAAATGGGCGGGTATAAAACAATCCGGTGTTTACTCCAGCCCTCGCGCAGTATCACCCCTGGAAAGATCGGCACCTTTGCGAGGCGGGCAAAATGGGCCATGCCGGCGCCGAGGTTTGCCGTGCCGCCAAGAAAACGCACCGGCACTGCCTCGGTCCGCATGCGCACATCCGGCAGCACCGCCATGACTTCTCCGGATTGAAGCCGGTGCAATACGCTGCGCATGGAGGCCGCGCCGCGCATCAGCACTTCATATCCCATCCGCCGCCGGCTGTTCTGAAGCCAGGCATCGAAGTAGCGGTTGCGCTGCTGGCCCGCCACAACAAAAAGCGGCAGGTTGTATAATGCCAGGCCCGTGCCAGCGGTTTCCCATGCGCCTATATGCGGCGTTGCCAGAATTGCACCGCCGCCTGTGGCCAGCTGCGCAGCGATACTCTCGATGGCCACCGAAGCATCCACACGGCGGTCGAACGTGGCGCGCGTGAGCCGGGTGTTGCGGCAGGTGTCCACAATGGCAAAACAGAAATTGCGCATTGCCCGCGCGGCAATGCGCCGCGCCGCGCGATCGGTAAGTGACGCACCAAAAACACTGCGCAGCCGCCGGACTGTTTCGCGCCTTCGCAGTCGTAGCACATGCGTGACGAAAACAGCTGACAGCCACGCCAGACTCAGCGTGACCCGGTAGGGCAGGCTTTGCACCAGCCAGACCGCTGCGCGCACAATGACGTACTGCAGCCAATGGTTAAATTTGCGCAGCACCGGAGTGCCGGGCGGATAAACCGCGTGGGTCACCCCGCCTTGAAGCTTGGCACGGTTTTGCAGCCGCGTGGTTGACGTTGCCGGAAGAGAAGTCGTGTTCATTAGTGACGCAGTCTCCTGATTGCATGCCGGGCGGCATGCACAAAGCGCAGCGCCGGACTTGGCTGCATGCGGATGGCTTTTTGCGGACAGATTTCGTGACAACAGCAACACTCGATGCAACGGTGCCGGTCAAAACGCGGAGGCTGCAGCGGGCGCTCCGCGAGCGCGCTGACAGGGCAGGCGCGCACACATAAACCGCAATACACACAGGCAGCCCCGATGCATGGCAGGTTCCAGATCAAAGGCTGAATCAACCGCACCACCCAACGCGGGATTTTATTCAGCGCAAGCGTTCCAGGCAGAACAAATTCAGATGGGCGGATTAAATCCAGCCGTGAGCCTGCCAGCGTGATCTCTTCGATGCGATGCGTGCCAAGCCCCTGCGCGGCAGCTGCGACTAAATGCGGCACCTCGGCGGGATCAAGGCCCAGCAGCTGACAAACAACCGCGTCCAGGGCCACCGGATCAACTGAGGCAGCCAAAAAGCCCAGTGCTTTTGGCGTTCCGGCGGAGGGCCCGTCGCCCTGCATGCCGATTACTCCATCCGCGATTGTCAATGCCGGGCGAACAACGCCAAGAATGTCCGCCAACAATCCGCCGAAATCCTGCGGATCAGTATGGAGCTTGTGCAAGGCCGTCTTTTGAAAGCCCGGCACAGTGCCATAGAGGTTTTTTACGCCGCAGGTAAGCCGGGTGAAAACATGCGTCTTGACCTTGGGCAGGTTGATCACGACATCGGCTTCCAGCACAGCGCGAGCAATTGAGAATGTGCGCCCGTGCCTGGTGAAGGTTGACGATCCACCGCTTTCGAAGCCGACGCGTCCGGCGCCTTCCTCCAAACAAACGGCGGCGAGACCGCTACGCTCCCAGACACGTTCCAGATCGGCCACATCAGCGGGGCTGTCTCCTACCACCGGCACGCCGCCCGCCGTGCGCACGGCGCGCAGCACGGCGCGTACGATCTCAGGATGGGTGGTGACGGCCTGCTCCGGTGCAGCCTCCATCAGCAAATTAGGTTTGAGCAGCACCCGCTGACCGGGCCGCACAAAGGCCTCGAGTCCGCCAAGCGGGACGAGCAGCGCAGAAAGCCTATCAGCGACCTCGGCGTAGTTGGAGCAGGATTGCAGCGAGACCAGCGAATGCATGGCGGTACTTTAACTGTTTCGAGGCCCGGCGGGCAAGTTTTCCATGTGCAGCCTTGCCCCGCAGATGGCAGGCTGATAGGCTGGCGCGCATGAACCACGCTTTAGTACGTCCGGATTGGGACCATTACTTCATGAATATCGCCCGCGTGGTGGCTACGCGTGGCAATTGCATACGCCGTCAGGTGGCGGCCGTAATCGTGCTCGATCAAAGGCTCATTTCCACAGGCTATAACGGCACCCCGCGCGGGGTACGAAACTGCTGCGAGGGCGGCTGTCCGCGTTGCGCAAGCGACGCCCCCTCGGGCAGCGATCTGCATGAGTGCATTTGTTCGCATGCCGAGGAGAATGCCATTACCCAGTCCGCCTACCACGGCATTGCCGTGCGCGGCGGTACGCTTTACAGCCTGCTCAGCCCCTGCCTGATTTGCGCCAAGATGATTATTAATGCCGGATTGCACGAGGTCGTCTACGCCGACGAGTACGAGTTTGGCGCGCAAACCAAGACACTGCTTCAGGAAGCGGGCGTACGTTATCGCCGCTTGTCGAGCTCGCACTCGTGATCAGCGCAGCACTAAACGTTCTGGACCCGCCCGCCATCGTTAAAATTCTGGCCGTGTTCGCTGGCATTCTGCTGCTGACCCGCATGCGCATGCCGCTCGGCGCGGCCGTTGTATTTGGCGGAGTTGGAATTGATTTGTGGTCCGGCCGCACGCCCGGACAGGTGCTGTTCGATGTGCTCGGTGCTCTGAGCACACTTGAGCTCTGGCTGTTTGTGATAGTAACCGCGCTGATTATGGATCTGGGACGCTTTCTTGCCAACCCAGAACAGTCCGCCGTGTTGCTGGGTGCGATTCAACGCTGGGGCGGGCAACACGGAAGGGCCTGGGGATTGATGGCGATGCCATCAGTGATCGGACTGATTCCCATGCCTGCGGGTGCACTGGTATCGGCCCCGCTGGTTGCGCAGGCATCCATTGGCACATCGCGTGACGAAGCCTGGCAGACGGCGGTCAACTACTGGTTCCGCCACACTTGGGAATATTGGTGGCCCCTCTATCCAGGCGTAATCGTGGCTATGTCGGTGCTGCCGGTGACGGTCTGGCAGTTCGTGGCGGCACAGGCGGTTTGTACGCCGCTGGCGCTGGCCGCCGGCTGGTTTTTCATTGTGCGCCCGCATCGCGATGAGCTGGCTTGCGTCGCACCCGCGCCACCTGCGCCAGCGGGGTCACTGGCTCTGGTGATCCTGCCGTTGGGGTTGATGGTGGCTTGCGCATTTTTACTGCCGCCCGTGGTGTCATACTTGTCGCCGGCCATGGCTTCAGCGAACCAGAAACTTGCGGCCATGCTGCTGGGCGCCATGGCCGCACTGCTGACAATTGTGATCATCGAAAGGCGGCGTGGACAGCGGCACAACTTCTGGAAACTGTTTGAAAAACAGGCGTTGGCGACAAGCCTGACCGTGGGCGGCGTGATGTTTTTCAAGGGCCTGCTCGACCGCTCGGGGATTCTGTCGCTGGCCTGTAGCGATCTGATGCAAAGCGGTATTCCTCCGGCGGTGGCCGTCGCCGCGCTACCGCTGCTTGCAGGCCTGGTGACAGGAATTGCCGTTGGATTCGCGGGGGTTTCCATGCCGCTGGTGGCTGGGTTGATGGTACAACCGGGCGCGGGACTCAGCCCGATGGCAACCGTGGCCCTGGCCTATGGATTTGGCTACGTGGGCATGATGTTAACGCCGCTGCACCTCTGCCTCGCGATGTCGCGCGATTACTTCCATGCCCCGTGGGGTGCCATCTACCGGAATTTCCTGCCATGCCTGGCGGTAGTCGCCGCCTATGCAATACTGGCGTTCAGTCTCTATTCTGCGCTGGGATGGTGAAAAGGACTGGGGTCCGGGGGTTTATTTCTTCTGCTGCTCTGCGTACGCGTTCTCGACTTCAAGCCGGATTTCCTTCAGCCGCGCGATGATCGGCAGCTTCTGCGTGCACTCTTTTTCGCAGGCGCCGCAGGCGGTACAGCGATCAAGACCATGCTTATCCCACGCCACGCCCCAGTGCCAGGCCAGCCGCTCGGCCATGGCGCGCGGCCTGCCTGTGAGTACATATTGATTATAGGCGTCCAGCATTTTCGGCACTGGAATATCCTGCGGGCAGTGGTCGCAGTAACGGCAACCGGTGCAAAGCTCGTTGAATGAACTCTTCAGCTCAGCGCGAATGCGGGTAACCGCCGCAACATCCAACGCCTGAAATCCCTCGACTGCGCGTAGAGCCTGCTGAACTTCCTCAATGCTGGAAAAACCTACCAGCGCGACCGTGATGCGCGGGTCATTCAAAAGAAAGCGCAGCGCCCCATCAACCACCGTCTCGTCCGGCTGGGTTTTGAGAAAGGCAAAACGATCGGGGTTCTGCGGAATGATGCCGCCACCCAGCGGATTCATTGCCACCACGGCGCGACCCAGTTCGTGAGCAGCCTGCACGCCAGCTTCGCGGAAAGCGAAGTTCATCGCCGAGTAGCCCAACAATACACCCTCAAAAGGATAGTCGCGCAGCAGCGCGGCGATATCCGGGCCAGCCATGTGGGTTGAAGCGACTATGTGCCGGACCAGCCCCTCGTCCTTCATTTTCTCAAAAGCTTTCAAAACCCCCTTGGCCTTGCGGTCAGCCCAGGCTTGCGGCGAAAGCAGGCACCAGACGTGGTAAAAATCCAGCGAGTCAAGCTGTAAACGCTTGAGCGATTTGTCGAGATCGCGCCGCACTTCGTCTTCGGTCCCGCCGATGGTTTTGGAGGAGACATAAAACGGCCGGGCGCTGCGCGTTTTGAGCATCTCGTGCAGGGCCACCCCCATAACCGTCTCGGACTCGCCGTAGCCGATGGCGGTGTCAAAATAATTAATTCCGCCGTCGTAGGCGGCCTTAACCAGCGCGGCGCAGCCGTCCACATCCTTCTGATCCTTGAAACGCATGCCGCCAAAACCGAGCGCGGAAACCTTAAGGTTGGTTTGTCCGTAGTTACGATAAATCATGTAGTTATTTTCCTGTCATGCATGGCCGTTCTGATTGTAGCAGATTCATACCACCGCAGATAGCAGAGTCAGAATTACGCGGTCAAAACGGTCTTTGGGTCGAAGAACCTCCTTCCTGCCAAACGTCCTTCCAACCAATATAAATTCATTAACCGTTCCGGCGCGCTTGTCGTGGCGCGGCTGTTGCGCTAAGTTTACCGCCATGGATATTATTGATTGCGATTATCTGGTTCTGGGCAGCGGCATTGCGGGGTTGATGTCGGCAATTCATCTGGCCCCCCATGGCCGGGTACTGGTGGTAACCAAAAAAAACCGCGCCGACAGCAATACCAACTACGCGCAGGGCGGAATCGCCTGCGTGATGACATCCGACGATAATTTTGAGTCACACGTCCAGGACACGCTGGTAGCCGGCGCGGGACTTTGTAACGAGAGCGTGGTGCGCCGGATAGTCAGCGACGGACCGGCGCGGATCGCAGAACTTGAACGGATGGGGCTGTCGTTTGCCGGTGGGCGTGGCGCTGACACGGGCGGGTACGATCTGGGCCGGGAGGGCGGCCATTCCATGCGCCGCATCCTGCATGCGGGTGATATCACCGGCCAGGTGGTCGAACAGGTGCTGCTGGCCCGCGCACAGGCGGAAAGCTCAATCCAGCTGATTGAGCACAGCATGGTGATTGACCTCATCACCACCGGCTGGCTGGGCCTCGCGGGGGCCAGCCGCTGCGTTGGCGTCTATGCGCTGGACGCGCAGTCCGGTCGCATTTTCGCGATTCGCGCCCGACACACCGTACTGGCGACCGGCGGCGGCGGTAAAGTCTACCTCTACACCAGCAACCCGGATATTGCGACTGGCGACGGCGTGGCCATGGCCTGGCGCGCCGGGGTGCCGATCGCAAACATGGAGTTCATCCAGTTCCATCCGACGATTCTGCATCATCCAAAGGCGCGCTCGTTCCTGATCAGCGAAGCCGTGCGCGGCGAAGGTGCGCGGCTGGTGGATGCAGCAGGCCAGCCTTTTATGGATCGTTACGACTCGCGCAAGGATCTGGCGCCGCGTGACATTGTAGCGCGCGCAATTGACCGGGAAATGAAAATGACCGGAGCGCAGTGTGTTTACCTCGACATCCGGCGCCACCCTGAAGCTTTCCTGAAAGACCGTTTTCCCACAATCTACGCGACCTGTTTGTCCTTCGGCATTGATATGGCGCGCGACTTGATTCCTGTCGTCCCGGCAGCTCACTATTTTTGCGGCGGCGTGGCCGCGGCGGTGGACGGCACAACGGCGCTGCCCGGGCTGCTGGCGGTCGGGGAGGTCGCCTGCACTGGGCTACACGGCGCAAACCGTCTTGCAAGCAATTCACTGCTCGAGGCTCTGGTCTGTGCTCACGCCATGGCCCGAAGCTACGGAACGGAACAGGCCCTGACGGATGCGCACAGCGTCAAAATACCGCCGTGGGAGAGTGGCGCGGCGGTGCCAAGCGATGAGGCGGTTTTTGTGGCGCACAACTGGTCGGAAGTACGCACCTGCATGTGGGACTACGTGGGCATTGTGCGCTCGAACAAGCGGCTGGACCGTGCCTCACGCCGCATTCGCAATTTGCGCGCAGAAATCCGGCGCTATTACCTCGATTACTTGGTCACCCCCAACACCCTCGAATTGCGCAATCTGGCGGCAGTGGCAGAACTGATTGTACGTTCAGCCCAGGCCCGTCACGAAAGCCGCGGCTTGCACTACACGCTGGACTATCCCGCCGCCGACGACGTACGCGGACGGATTGACACGATGATTCAGGATCCACCCGGCGAACGGGCCTGATACCTTTGAGCTTTGAAAATCAGAATTTGAGAATTGCCATTGCTCCAGAACTGAGGAAGATCCATAATGCCTCTTGCAATGAATTACCAAGGAGGACGTGTGATGAGACAGACAGTCTGGTTGGCGCTGGCGGTGGTTGCCGGAATGGCGGTCGTGGCGCGGGCTGAATCCTACAGTATCGTGCAGCTGACCGACATGGAAAACGAGCAGACCATTCAGGTCGTGAGCACAACGGAACTGAGGGACCTCAAAAAACAACTGGAGGCCGAGACCAAGGTTTTCCAAAAGGCCAAGGATCTGGCTGCCAAGGAGTGGGCAGCACGTATTGTTGCGGAGCGCAAGGCCAACGACAAAAACGCGCCCAAGACGCTGCCTTTTCCCGGCGCCCAACTCCGTGGTGGTCGCGAAATGCGCGTGCTGCCACGCAACTATATGAACAAGGATGACGCCGATAAGGCTGTTCAGGTGATGGAAGAAGTTGCCGCGCGTAAGGCAGACAATAAGAAAGAAAGGGAAATCAAGGCCGGTGCCGGCAAACTGCCGAAGAAACTGGTTGATCACGACAAGGAATTAAACCTGCGTGAAGCAGCAACTTTCTTGAAGACCAAAATAGATGAACTTACTCAGGCGGCTGCGACTGACGCTGCCAAGGTCAAACAACCCTGACGGCAACTGCCAAAAACCTGTTGTTATGTTTTGGAACTCCTGGATGAAGCGGACCCTGCCGCTGATAGTTTGCGATACTCTGGCATTGGTTGCGGCTTATTACGGCACCTATTACCTGCGCTTCGTCAGCGATCCTGGTCAGCACCTCTTCGTCTGGCTGGGGGCCGTCGCAAATCCCAGCGCTGTTCTGGACTTCTATTACTGGGAGCAGGCCTCCCGGTTGTTGGTCATACTGCTCGCAACGATGCTGCTTCTGTACGCATTTTTCGGCCTGTATGCAGGACATCGCTTCATCCGTCGGGCATCGACGTTGAGGGGGCTTGTACTGGCAAATGTCACGGCGCTACTGCTTTTTTACGTCTATTTCTACCTGACCCGCAACGCTTTTCACCCGCGCAGCATGTTCATCAGCATGTTGACGTTCAACGTCATACTGGACGCCTTGCTACGTTACGCCTCCGGACGCATGGCGCGCCGCTACCGATGGACCGAATGTCCGTCCGTGCTGGTGGGAAACACACTGGATGCCGAGTGGATTGCGGCTCATCTGAACGTTGAACATCCCATGGCTTGCGCGTGGCAGAGCGTGTTCCCTATGACCCGGAAGCACCCCCCGGAACGTTGCTGGACGCGATCGAGAACTCGGCGCGGCGGACCGGCGCAGGGTTAGTAATTGCCGCCGACCGGCGTATGCCAATTGGCGTAATCATGCAACTGCTGGCGTTGACGAGTACAGCAGGCATCGCTGCGAAGGTCTTGACCGACCGCATGAACGTGCTGATTAATGAGGCAGGCATGCGCATGGATATGATTCACGGACTGCCTCTTGTCCACTTCGACGCTGTTGTCAAAAGCCGGGCATATTACGCCTTCAAACGGGCATTATCCGGCCTGCTGGCGCTGCTGGTGCTTGGATTGCTGATGCCGCTCCTGGCGCTGATCGCGATCCTGATACATCTGAGCAGCCCGGGGCCGGTGCTGTTCATTCAAGAGCGGATCGGATTCAACCGCGTGCCATTCCGGATGTTCAAGTTCCGCACGATGTACACCGATGCCGAGCAGCGCCAGTCCGAGATTGAGAAATTGAACGAATCAGACGGCGGTCTGTTCAAAATCCGCAACGACCCGCGCGTGACACCGCTCGGTCGCTGGCTGCGCCGATTCAGCCTGGACGAACTGCCGCAACTCTGGAACGTTGTGAGTGGCGACATGACGCTCGTAGGCCCACGCCCCTTGCCGAGGCGAGATTTAGAAAAGTATTTTGAAGAATGGCATTACACCCGCCATGGCGGCCTGCCAGGCATCACTTGTCTCTGGCAGGTCTCCGGACGCAGCGACATTAACTTTCACGACATGTGCCTGCTGGACATCTACTACTTGCGTAACCAGAGCTTAATGCTCGATATCAAGATACTAATTAAAACCGTCGGTGTAGTGCTGTTCGCACGCGGTGCGTATTGAATGGTGTTCGGTGTTCAGTATTCGGTAAAACGAATATTATCAGTCCTGTTAATGAATACACCTCTGAGACCCCGCCGCCACTCCCATCTTAATCATAATAGTAATCTGCGGAGAAAACGGACTAAGATTAAGAAAAATGCAGCACGCCTTTTCCGTGCGGTAAACCTCTTTCCTGAACACCGAACACTGAAAACCGAGCGCCATGCAATGACGGCTTTTTTCGCGCTGCTGGCACTCCTGACGGGCGTCCCGCACCCCGTCATCGCCAATACCGGCGCGTTTCGCGGCGTTCTCGCCCCCGCTTCAAACATTACCGCCGTAGCCGCTGTCGCGCGCAGCAACGATGCTGTGTGGCCCGGCGTTTATGACGCCGCTTCTGGTCGCTTTGAAATCGCCGGTCTGCCGCTGGGCGCCAGCCTTGACCTGCGTGTCACCTGTGCCGGCGGCGTGCGCCTTGAAGGTGTGAACCTGCGCCCGACACTGGCCGGAGACGACGCGCTGGAAAATGACGAGCCGCTCCCGGACGCTGAACGCGAAGACGTTTGCAGGAGAATCCGCCGCATGATCGTATTTGAAAATATCGTGGACGTCGTGGCAGCCGTTGGCACCAGTCGCCATGTATGTGCTATGGTGCAGCGTATCAGGAGCAGTCCGTTCTACGCATCGAAGCCGGACGAGCTGATCTGGCGGCTGGAGGTCTGGCGCTTTGAGAAGCCTGAGCAGACGGAGACCTGGACGCGCTGCGGAGATGCGGAAGGCGTGCTCTATCGAATGCGAATGTCGCGTACCGCCTTGCACGCAATGAGGCTGATCTTCGATCCGCGCCTCGGCGGGCTCAGCGCGACGGAAGCAATGCCAGCGCGCGAGCTTGGCATGGTGAACTTGCCAGTGGTTGGCCCGGGCGTATGGCTGAGGTTGGACGGGCGGCTGATCCGGGCGGCCGACGACAGTGTTTCTGCGACAAATAATGGCGCCCGCTCAGAGGCAATCGCGTCTCCGGACGGGATGGCGACAAATGCCCTGGAGCATACGGCAGGAGTACAATGATGAACGTGCACCGGTCCGGTTGTTGGCTTCGAGTCGGCATCACGCTACTCGCCGCGATTACCACGGCCTCTGCGGCATTCGCGGCGGACACCTCGCGTAAACTCGGCACCTGCGGACCGCCACCGCGCAAAAATCCTGAACGTCAGAATTCCGGAGAAGGGTTTGCTCCGCTCCCGCTTCCCGTGACGCCCCTGCGCCGCTCGGAGCCCAAGGCCGAACCTGCACCGCCGATTCTTTTCGCCAAGCTGGAATATGGCGCTACGCAGGATTGGAACACGGATCCCGGCGACATTGACAACCTGATGCGCCATGCCCGCTATCAGCTTGGCATCTGGTATGGTTTTCGAAATCTGCCGGTCGCCGAATTGGTCGAAAAAATCAAAGCTGGCGGTCAGGTTGCGATTCCGGTGATTTTCATAACTGGGCACGACGACTTTACGCTGACTGCTGAACAACGCGGCGCGCTGCGCCAATACGTGCTGGATGGCGGCACGCTTTTCGGCGAAGCCTGCTGCGGACAGCTGCCCTTCACCGCCGCCTTCCGTCGCGAAGCGCTGGCCATGTTCCCGGACCGCGCCTTCGACTTGCTGGAGCCTGACCACCCGCTTTTCCGCGCCTACTATCCCTACGTGAACATTCACGAGCAGGTCTGGCAGGATGGTGCGAAAAGCGAAAAGCAGTCGGCGCCAACGATCTTCGGCATGACGATCGGATGCCGCACAGCGGTACTGCTCTCGCCGGTTGATCTTAGTTGTGGCTGGGACGAACATGCCCACAATCGCGGCGACCGGTTGATCCCGGGCGACGCCATCCGTCTGGGAATCAACCTCGTCAGCTACGTCTCCGCCGAACGTCCGCTCGGAGCGGCGCAGGCCGTGACCCGCGAAATACGCGCCCCGCTCGACCGCCCGCGCGGCAGTTTCGCCTTCGCCCAATTGCGGCATCAGGGCGACTGGAACCCCGACCCCAACAGCGTCTATCAAATGCTGCGCTGCGTGGCCCAGGAGTCCAGCCTCGCGGTCGCCTTCGATCTGCAATACTCCGACGCCACCGCAGTTCAGCTTGCTCCCTACCCGTTCGTATATCTGACCGGCCATAGCGATCCCAAACTTAGCGATGGCGAAGTGGACGCACTGCGCAACCACCTGCGCGCTGGAGGCTTCCTGTTTATAAATAGCTGCTGCGGACGTCCTTCCTTCGATCGCGCTGCACGCGCGCTTATTGCCCGCATTTTCTCCGATCAACCGCTGCAGGCGATTAAACCGGACCATCCGCTGCTGCGCGCCTTCACGCCGGTAGTCGAAGCGCGCGACCGCGCCAGCGGTGCCGCCCGCCCCGTTGAACTGGAAGGCATTACCATCAAAAACCGCCTCGCACTGGTATATTCCAAGAGCGACATGGTGACCGCGCTCAAGCAGGTTTTCGATCCCTATGGCGACGGATACGACGCCGACACCTGCCATCACCTGACGCTCAATGTGATCGCCTACGCAATGCAAAACTGATTTGGACAGAGTGTCTGCTCCATCGCTTCATGCTTGAAGAGCGGAACAGAACTAATATGACCTGATGAGCCCGTTTCATAACAAATGGAGGAGTGTATGACCTTGAACACCGAGAGTTCGACGAACCCCC
>JBAXJV010000006.1:0-22101 GCA_037137675.1 bacterium
GACCATGCGGCGGGGACTGGGCTCACTCGTAATCACCGCTACCCCGCCAGGCAGACATATCTGGCCGCCATGGGTATGACCGGACAGCATGAAATCAATACCCAGCGCCCGTGCGCGCCGGTACAGACAGCAGGAGTGCGAAAGCAGCACGGTCGGCAGGGACGAATCAACCGCATCCATGGCGCGCGGCAGGTTGTCGGTCATATAGACGTTGGGATCGTCCACGCCAAGCAACGCCAGCCGGGCGCCGCAGCGCTCGATCTCCACGCCTTCGTTTACGAGAAAGCGCAACCCGGTGGCTTCCAGATCGTCCACACTTTCAATGAAATCGTGGTTGCCAAGTATGGCGTAAGCCGGGGCGATGAGCGCACGCACGAGCCGCTCCATTTCGTCCACTGCAATATTGAAGGGGCCGTGCGTGAGATTACGGTAGTCGCCAGTGAAGACGCAGATGTCATAGCGGCATCCGCTCAGACGGTTCAGAATGACATTTGTAAGCGTGGGGTCAAGATCGAGGTGGAGGTCGGAAAGCTGAAGTATAACGAAGCCCTCGAAAGCCGGCGGCAGGCCTGGAATAAAAGCGTGGTGGTCCACAATGCGGATATCCCGGAAGCCGCGCGCACCGATCCCGTAAATGCCGGCGGCCTTGAGGCTGAGCCCGATCAGGCGGTGCAGACGCGGGGCGTTTTCAAACAGAAAGTGCCGGCGTCCAGTTGCAAAAACAGCGGCAGCGCGGGCGGCCTGGAGATTCAGCCGGGCCCCAAGGAAGGCCCGGCCGAAGCGCTGTGCCGCACGTTCGAAATCAAATTGCCCGCGCATGAGAAATTACTGTACGTACTGCCACCACCATCCGTCAACGCCGTATCGCTCAGCCAAACGTGCGGCCAAGCCGGCCGGGCCCGTTTGTGAAACTGACGATTTACTGGACGCAGAGGCCCGTCTTGGGTATATGATTCCCCGCCTACGGGTGCGTTGGAATACGCCCGCAGAGCGCAAGCAAGCGAAATAACAGGAAAGTCACAAAATGAGCAAGAGTTACAAGATCGCAGTAATCGGCGGGGATGGCACCGGCCCGGAAGTCGTCCGGGAAGGCGTTAAGGTTCTGACGGCGGCGGCGGCCAAGTTTGGCTTCAAGCTGGCGTTGACGGATTTTGATTTCGGCGGCGAGCGCTATCTGCGCACCGGCGAAGTGCTGCCGCCGACAGCGGTGGAGGATCTGCGCAAGTTTGATGCAATTTACCTCGGCGCAATCGGGCACCCTGATGTTAAGCCGGGCATCCTGGAAAAGGGCATCCTGCTCAAGCTGCGCTTTGATCTCGACCAGTATATTAACCTGCGGCCCGTAAAGCTCTACCCGGGCGTAGAATGCCCGCTCAAAAACAAGGGCCCGGATGACATTGATTATGTGGTTGTGCGTGAAAACACCGGCGATATGTATACCGGCACCGGCGGGTTCACAATGAAAGGTTCACCGCACGAAGTTGCCGTGCAAACAGCCGTCTATAGCCGCTTCCAGGTTGATCGCGCGCTGCGCTTTGCCTTTGATTTAGCGCGTTCGCGCGGCAAGAAGAAAACTCTGGCGCTCTGCGGCAAAACCAACGTGCTGACCTTTTTGTACGACCTCTGGGACCGGGCCTTCAACGAAATGGGCGCGCGCGATTACCCTGACATCAAACGCGAGTACTATCATGTCGACGCAACCTGCATGTGGATGATCAAGAACCCCGAGTGGTTCGATGTAATTGTTACCGGCAACCTGTTCGGCGACATCATTACAGACCTGGCGGCCATGACGCAGGGCGGCATGGGCATCGCTGCGGGCGGCAACCTGAATCCGGCCCCGGGCGGAGTCAGCATGTTCGAGCCGATCGGCGGCTCGGCCCCCAAGTATACCGGCCAGAACGTGATCAATCCGCTGGCGGCAATCTGCGCCGGCATGATGCTGCTGGAACAACTCGGCGAAAAAACGGCTGCGGCGGCAATCGAGAAATCCGTCATGGATGTAACCGCGCACAAACTGAAAAGCATCGCGGCGGGCCGCATGGGCTACAGCACCACACAGGTCGGCGACCTCGTCGCCGAACGCCTGTAACACGGATTGGAAAGATGAAAGAATACAATGTTTGCGTCGTAGGCATCGGCGCAGTAGGCGCCGAGATGGTGCGCTTGCTGCGGCGGCGCCGTTTTCCTGTCAAGTCACTGACCATCCTCGCCCGTAGCGAGCGGACGGAGACAATTGACGGCGAAACCTATCCCGTCAAAGTCGCATCGCCGGAGGCTTTCGCCGGCGTGGACTTCGCTTTTTTTGCAGGCACGGAAGGCGCCAAGGGGGCTTCGCAAACGCTCGGCTGGGAAGCTGTCAAGCGCGGCGCCGTGGTGATTGATAATGGCGACGATTTCCGCATGGACCCGCGCGTGCCGCTGGTGATTCCAGAAATCAACCCCGAAGCTCTGCGCGGGCATCAGGGTTTGATAGCCAACCCTAACTGCAGCACGATCATGGCGCTGCTGCCGCTGGCTCCGCTGCACCGGGCGGCGCGCATCCAAAGGATTGTGGTCGCAACCTATCAGGCGGTTTCCGGTACGGGGGCGCCCGCGATTCGCGAGCTGGAGGATCAGGCGCGCGCCTGGGCCGCCGGCCAGCCGGTCGAACATAAGATCTATCCGCACCAGATACTCTTTAACCTGCTGCCCTCGATTGGCAGCGTCAAAGACGATTCCGGCGAGACCACCGAGGAAATCAAAATGCGCAAGGAAACGCGCAAAATTCTCGGGGACGACGAAATCCGAGTTTGCGCCACCTGTGTGCGCGTTCCGGTTTTTAACGGACATAGCGAAGCTTTGAACGTTGAGTTCGAACGCCCGCTGTCTCCCGATCAAGCCCGCGAGCTGCTGGCTGGCACGCCAGGCGTTATTCTGGCAGACGATATGCAGAACAACGTATATCCGATGCCGCTGGATTGTTCCGGGAAATACGAAGTGCTGGTCGGCCGTATCCGGCGCGATTCGAGCGTAAAAAACGGGTTGGCGCTTTTTGTGGCGGGCGACAATATCTGGAAGGGCGCGGCTCTGAACGCAGTCCAGATTGCGGAAGTACTGCTGGAGCCTAAAAGTGTCATTTGAAAGCGGCGGGGTCTCTTTCCGGATTTTCTTCCTGTCTGAAGCTTTGCCCGGCAATGTCATTGAGCGCTTCGCCGCTCAGGCGGCGCCGTCCATCGACACGTTAGGCCAGAATGAAATTCACGGCTGGGTCAGCGGCCGGCACCTGCTGGACCGTCAGATCAATGAACATACGGCGCTCTACGCGGGCTTCCTGCGTGTGACGCTGATGAGTGCTCAGCGCAAAATCCCGGAAGCGCTGTTGCGCGCCGAGTGCCGCATGGAGGAGCTGGTCCGCCTGCAGGCCAGCGGCCAGGATTTTATTGATCGCAAAACGCGCAGCGAGATCCGCCGCGAGATTAACGACCGCCTTTTGCCGCAGATGCCGCCGGAACTGAAAGGCATGACGCTGGTGCACCGCCGCGGCGAGCGTTTTCTCTACGCGGAGGCGGTTAGCGACAAACAGGTGGACGCTTTTTCGATTGGACTGCGTCAGGCGATTGGTCAGGGGCCCATCCCGGCCGATCCGGTTACGGTTGCTGCGCGACGACGGCAGCTCGACGTGAGAACCCTCGCGCCGGCGAGTTTTTCTCCGGAATGTCCCGACGAGGAATCTGGCGACAGTATTGGACAGGAATTCCTGACCTGGCTGTGGTACTTCAGTGAGGCCCGTGGCGGAATTGCCAAGCTGGGTGAATTCGGACAGTTCGGGGTTGTCGTTGAGGGGCCGCTTACATTCGTGCATGAAGGCAGCGGCGCGCATGAGGCGGTGGTGCGGCATGGCTGTCCGGAATTGAGCACCGAAGCCAAGGCGGCACTGCTGAGCGGCAAAAAACTCAAGCGTGCGCGATTGACTCTGGCCCGCGGGGACGAACAGTGGCAAGCCACGCTGGATGCCGATACTTTTGCCTTCCGCAGCGTTCGCCTGCCGGAGAAGGACAAGCTCGATGCCCCCAGCCGCTTTCAGGAACGCGTGCTTGCGCTGGACACTTTTCAGGGGGCCTTGTTCGGGTTTTACGATCGCTTTCTGGATGACCGCACCAACGCCACCAATTGGCCCAAGGTGCAGCGCGATATTCAGCATTGGGTCGCAGAACGGGTAGCCAGACGGTAAGAGGCCGGCGCTTCCGTAATATCGCAATTACCACAGCTTAACAGGCACGCGGGTGTGGGCAGAGACTATCTCCAGCCAACGGTTGACTTCAACTTCGTCCGGGAAGCCGGACTCCGGTAGCGGGCTTTGCCTGCCTAAACGGTTGTATTTGGACTCGCCCAGAGGATGGTACGGGATCAAGCTGACCTCACGAATATGTCGCAGCCCGTTGGCCAATGCTGCAATGGCTTGAAAATGATCGTTACGGGCGTTGTATCCCGGAATAATGGGGCAGCGCAATATCAGCGCGGCGCCACAATCATCAAGACGCCGCAGGTTGTCGAGAATTTTTCCGGGCGGCACGCTGGCAAACTCGCGGTGCCGGATTGGATCCGATTCCTTGTAATCGTAGAGAAACAGATCCACCTTGCCAGGCAGCTGGCGGTACTGCATCAATCTGCATGAATATCCCGCCAAGGCGTACAAAAGCGCGCCAGATTCTGACTTCACGACAGCATGCATGATGAACTCTCCTTCCATCAACAATAGAACAATTATTTTATTGCTGGTTGGCGGTCTTGCGCCGGCGGCGCGGGAATGAGACAATGACCGGAAATGCGCCGGTAAGGGAGCGCCTTAGTTCCATGGGTTATTACCTGTTTCGCCGTTGCTTGCAGATGCTCCCCGTGCTCTTCGGCGTGGTGCTGATAAGCTTTGTGCTCTTTCACGTTGTGGGTGGCAGCCCCGCAGTCATGGCGCTCGGCAAAAACGCCACCCCGGCAGCGCTGGAGGAGTTCGACGAAACGCGCGGGTTTAACCGGCCCCTGCTCTGTGGACGCTGGACCACCACGCGGGCCTGGCCGGCCTGGGCTGCGCGACACGGGGCGGTTGGCTCCGGACCGTGGGAGGGAACAACGGGAGCGCGCAAGGACGCGTCGGGCGCGGTTATTTTCGCGCCGGGCGTCCGGGTGGTGCCGCTGGCCTGTCCGCTGCGCGCTGACACAGACTATCGCTGGCGGCTGGAAGTGCGCCAGCCGTCCGGCGGCACGCTGGCGGTGATGACGGAGGGCGGGGCGTTGGCCGCTGCCGTGCCTGTGCTGTCACGCTGGACGGAGGTGGCGCTGCCGTTCGCCGTTGGAGCGGGCCGCGGGAACGGGTTGCGGGTTACGGTTACGGGCGAGGCGCCGCTTGAAATCCGGGCGGCGCGCATGCAACGGCGCATGACGCACCTCTATGATTCACAGCTGACGCATTACCTGAGTCAGGTGGTGAGGCTTGATTTCGGCGTTTCGCTAGCCACCAACGAGCGTGTGGCAGAGATGCTTAAGCAGGGCGTTGGCCCGTCACTACTGTTGACGGTCCCGATATTTTTCGGGGGGTTGATCGTCTCCATTGCCCTGGCATTGATTTGCGCATGGCGGCGCGATTCCTGGCTGGACCGGCTGACCGTAGTGACCGCCGTGGTGTTGATGAGCGTAAATTATCTGGTTTGGATTGTCGCCGGACAGTACCTGCTTGCCTATCACGCTGGCTGGTTTCCAATCTGGGGCTTCGATTCGTGGCGCTGCCTGTTACTGCCGGTGTTGATCGGACTCGTCAGCGGCCTGGGCGCCAACCTGCGTTTTTATCGTACGGTCATGCTTGAGGAAATCAACCGCGACTATGTGCGGACGGCGCTTGCCAAGGGCCTTGGCACGCCAACGGTTCTGTTTCGCCACGTGCTGCGCAACGCCATGATCCCGATTATCACCAGCACTGTAATTGCGATCCCGTTTCTCTATACCGGCAGTTTGTTGCTGGAAAGTTTCTTTGGCATTCCCGGACTGGGCGGACTCAGCATTAACGCCATCAATTCTGCCGACGTGGACGTGATCCGCGGTGTGGTGCTGGTGGGGGCGGTGCTCTACATGCTGGCCAATCTTCTAACTGACATCTGCTACGCGTGGGCGGATCCACGCATCCGTCTGCGATGAGCATGCCCGCTCCAGAATTACCCGGCGGCAACGTCGTCGTCGCTAGCGCGGCGCTGGCGTCGGAACGCGGGCGTGTATGGCGCAGCCTGTGCCGGGGCTGGCGGACGCGCATCAGCATGCTTGTGCTGGCGCTTTTCGCTGCTGCCGCGCTGTGGGGAGAAATGGCGTACCGCTGGGCTCAGGCATGCGACCGCACACCGTCATATGCGCAGGTCGATCTGGGCGCCCGCTACCTGCCGCCGAGCATTTTCCGTCACCCGTTTACTGCGGCGGAAAACACGACCGGCATTGATGTTTCTGCAGCCTCAAAATTGCGGGCCGGCCTGCGCGCGTTGGCGCGCCATCCGCTTGGAACCGACAATCTGGGCCGTGACGTCGGGCGTCGCCTGATTCAGGGCGCGCGCATTGCTTTTCAAGTTGGCGTGGTGACGGCGCTGATCGCAATTCCGCTGGGGCTGCTGCTGGGCCTGCTGGCAGGTTATTTCGGCGGCTGGGTGGATGACGTAGTGGTCTGGCTTTATTCGACCGTGGCCGCAATACCGGGATTGCTTTTTATTCTGGCGATTGCGCTGGTAGTTGGCAAGGGGCTTACGGGGGTATACCTCGGGATCGGGCTCACAACCTGGGTTGGACTATGCCGCCTGATCCGCGGCGAGACGCTCAAGCAGCGCGAGCAAACCTATGTGCAGGCGGCGCGGGCCATGGGGCTTGGCCATGTGCGGATTCTCTTTCGCCAGATTCTGCCCAACGTTTTCCACCTTGTAATCATCACTGTCTCACTGCGTTTCCCGGCGGCGGTGAGCACGGAAGTGTTCCTGAGCTTTTTGGGCATCGGCGTGCAGGGCGAGCCATCATGGGGCGTAATGCTTGGCAATGCACGACTGCGCCTCTGGCAGGGCATGTGGTGGGAAATGACTTTTGTAACCATCGCCATCTTCGCCGTCGTACTGGCGTTTAACCTGCTTGGCGACGCCCTGCGCGACGCGCTCGATCCCCGCGCCTCCGCCAAAGGGGAACTTTAAGATTCAGTAAACGACAGCCGCAGATCGGGCTTGTGTCGGCACGCGGGCGCAGTATGATTCATGAGTATGAACACCAAATTCCAAGCCACCTCGACGGGCCCTGAAAAAGCCGTGCTGGTTCAAGTCAATCTGGGCCGCTATGATCGCGAAAAAGCCCGCGATTCACTGGTGGAATTGGAACGCTTGGCCGACACCGCCGGCGCCGTGGTAGTTGGTCAAATTGCCCAGAATCTAGAACACAGTGGCGCCAAATATCTGGTCGGCAAAGGCAAGATGGAAGAAATCAAACTGGCCTGCCGCGAAGTCGGCGCCAATCTGGTTGTCTTCGACAATGAACTCACACCGAGTCAGGTCAACAATCTGGACCTTGACCTGGACGTCAAGGTGATTGACCGCACCGAACTGATTCTTCAAATCTTCGCACGCCGCGCCAAATCGTCCGAAGCTCTGGTGCAAGTCGAGCTGGCGCAACTTCAATATCTGATCAGCCGCATTCCTGTTTCAGAAAAGCAGCACCGCTTCACCGGCGGCATCGGGATGAAAGGCCCGGGTGAGAGTCCGCTCAACCTGCGCAATGCCCCGATGCGCCATCGCATCCGGCAACTGCGTGACGAGCTGGAGATCATTCAGCAACGCCGGCAGCAGACCCGTACAAGGCGGCGCTGGCCGGTGGCGGCGCTGGTCGGCTATACCAATGCCGGAAAATCCACGCTGCTGAATGCTCTGACGCACTCCGACGCCTACGTGGACGACCGCCTTTTTGCAACGCTCGACACCAAGATCCGCCTGCTGCGCCTTCCCAACGGCCGTGAGGCAATGATCAGTGATACCGTCGGGTTCATCCGCCACCTTCCGCACGCCCTGGTGGCCTGCTTCCGCTCCACGCTTGACGAAGCAACCGGGGCCGACCTGCTGCTGCACGTTGCCGACGCCTCGCATCCGCAGTTGCAGGATCAATGCGCAGTGGTCTTTGATACGCTGGCGGAACTCGGAGCAAAGGCTGGCGCACAGCTGCTGGTCTTCAACAAGTGCGATGCTCCGTCAGCGCAGATGGTGTTGCCGGAATTGCGGCGCCTTTTTCCTGACGCACTCCAGGTTTCCGCCCTCACAGGCGCGGGCTTGCGCGAACTCAAAGAATGCGTGGGGCAACATCTGTCGGCATGGCACAGCGGGTGAGCGCCTTGTCAGCGGTGCGCCAGGCAGCGGGGGGAAGGCCGTGGCGGCGGCGAAACAGAGTTGTGAAATGAGCAATTTCAGGGAAGCCGCATTGCGGGGCAATTTGAGTCACACTAAGCTTAGTGTTGCGCAGGAGTTCCCGGGCCATGGCCATGCGCCGCGCGCGTATTTCTTCGCCGGGACTATGCGCGAAGACCTGCAAAAAACGCTTCTCCAGTGTTCGTCGCGAAGCCCCCGCAGCGCGCGCCAGTCTAGCTACCGGAAGCGGCACGGATAAATGCTGATCCAGATACGCCAGCGCGCGGGCCACAACTGGATCGCGCTGGCCAGCGCCAGCGGACGATGCGCGCACAATCACCCGCTCCGGCGGCACACGCTCGCAACGCGCCCCGCGAAGGTCGCCGTGCATGAGCGCGGACAGACGGGCTGCGGCACGGCGACCGATTTCACGGGCGGGCAGCTTAACGGAACTGAGGCCGATCCCGGCCAGGACTGAATCGAGCGGCGAATCGCCGGCGCCAACAATGGCAATTTCATCTGGCACCGAGCGTCCAATCTGGCGACAGACCTCGATTCCACGACGCGCAAGATAATCGTTTGTGGCGAAAATCCCGACGGGTGCCTGTAGCTTCGCCAGCCAGTTGTCCCATCCGGCCGTGGGGCTGGGACTCCCACTGCGCAGCGGTTCAAGAACCACAGCCCCTGCCGCAACGGCGCTCTGCAGGAAGCCCGCGCGCCGGAGCAGGGAGGCCCGGCTCGCGGGTTGGTGCAAACACGCCAGTCGGCGCAATCCGCTTCCCAGCAGATGCGCGGCCGCCATGCGTCCAACACCCTCGTCATCGGTCAGCACGGATGGAATGCTGAGAATTTCGGATTCGCCGGAAATGTTTACCAGCGTCGCATGCGAAGACGGCAGTCTGGCCACCCAGCGATCGCTCAGAAAGGGGGCGATCACGCCGTCCAATTCGTCGCGCTCCAGCGCCACCCGCAAAACCGCCTCCTGACTGCCATGCAACGGCAGCAACCGCCAGTCGGGCCGCCCAGCTGCATAATCACATACGCCCTCATATAGTGCGGCAGCGTACGAAAACCCCGAATCAAATAGAAGTGCGACCTGCATTGCGCAAACATTAAAGCATTTTTTGCGCAAATGCGCAATGACAGGCCGGACATCCGCTGGCAGACTTAATGTCATGCTTCAGCAATTTGTGATTGAGCAGGAGGATATTGGATGAGCACCAAAGCGTTTATTACTGGCATTACGGGGCAGGACGGGTCTTACCTTGCGGAGCTGTTGCTTGGCAAGGGATACGAGGTGCACGGGCTGATCAGGCGCTCCTCCAGCTTTAACACGAGCCGCATTGACCATCTTTATCAGGATCCGCACATTCACGGCTCGCAGCTTTTTCTGCACTACGGGGATCTTTCCGATGGCGTGCGGCTTGCAAAGCTGCTTTACGAGTTACACCCTGACGAAATCTATCATCTGGGCGCGCAAAGCCACGTGCGCGTGTCGTTCGACATTCCAGAATATACCGGCGACGTGACGGGGCTTGGCACGGCACGGATTCTGGACGCGATCCGGGAATCCGGGCTGGCACCGAAGGTCCGGTTTTATCAAGCGTCGAGTTCGGAGATGTTCGGGCAGGCGGCCGAGACACCGCAGCGCGAGACGACGCCGTTTCGCCCGCGCTCACCCTACGCTTGCGCGAAGCTCTACGCCTACTGGGTGACAGTGAACTACCGCGAGGCCTACGGCATGCATGCCAGCAACGGCATCCTCTTCAACCACGAGTCTCCCCGGCGCGGCGAAACTTTTGTGACGCGCAAAATTACGCGGGCGGCGACGCGGATCAAGCTGGGCCTGCAGGACAAGCTCTTTCTGGGAAATCTGGAGGCCCGGCGGGACTGGGGCTATGCGCCGGATTTTGTAGACGCAATGTGGCGGATCGTGCAGCAGGAGGCGCCTGGCGATTACGTGATCGCTACAGGCGAAACACACACAGTCCGGGAATTCTGCGCCGAAGCCTTCGGTTTGCTGGATTTGGACTGGCGTGAATATGTGGTGCGCGACCAGCGTTACGAGCGGCCATCCGAGGTGGACCTGCTGATCGGCGATGCCCGGCGGGCGCGCCGGATCTTGGGCTGGCGGCCAACGGTGAAGTTTTTGGAACTGGTGCGCATCATGGTGGAAAGCGACCTGCGCTCAGCGCGGGCCGAGCTGGCAGCTCAGGAACAAGGCGCCTCCCGGGAGATACGGACGGCGGAGGGGCTGCCCGGACGCCTCAGCGGCGAGGCTGGCAACGATGGTGTTTCTAAACGGAAAAAAGCAAGGAGTCAGAAATGAGCCTTAAATATCCCCGAATATTTCTGGCCGGCCATCGCGGCATGGTGGGCACGGCGATTTTGCGGCGCATGCACGAACAGGGGTGGCCCGCGCCCTTAATGCGGACGCGCACCGAATTGAACTTGTGCGATCAACGGTCCGTCTTCGACTTCTTGAAAGCGGAACGGCCTGACGCGGTGATCGTCGCTGCAGCGCTGGTGGGCGGCATCGAAGCCAATCGCAGGCACCCGGCGCAGTTTCTCTACGAGAACATGACGATTGCATCGAACCTGATTCACGGCGCGTGGCTGGCCGGTGTGCCGCGGCTGCTCTATCTGGGAAGTTCGTGCATTTATCCCCGTCTGGCGCCACAGCCAATTCCCGAAGATGCGCTCTTGAGCGGAACGCTGGAGCCAACCAACGAGGGTTATGCCGTTGCCAAAATTGCAGGCATGAAGCTTTGCCAGTTCTACCGCCGGGAGCACGGCATGCTCGCGCACTCGGCAATGCCCACAAATCTTTACGGTCCCGGCGACAACTATGATCCGGAAAACTCCCATGTGCTGCCGTCGCTGATCCGCAAGTTTATTGAGACGCGCGACCGTGGCGGCGACGAAGTTCTGCTGTGGGGCACCGGCGCTCCCCAGCGCGAGTTCCTGCATGTGGACGATCTGGCCGCCGCCGTGCTGTTTCTGTTGGGTTTGGAAAACCCGCCGGACTGGGTCAATGTCGGCAGCGGAGAAGAAGTGACAATCCGGGAGGCGGCTGAATTGGTAAGGTCAGCGGTGGGGGCTGGCTGCCGATTGCGCTTCGATGCTGTGCATCCCGACGGCACGCCACGCAAATTACTGGACTGCCGCCTGCTGCGGTCGCTGGGCTGGCAGCCGCAGATCGGACTGGCGGAAGGGATTCGCCGCACGGTGGCGGACTACGAATGTGAACGACGCGAAGGCCGGCTGCGACAGAGCCGGATGCAGGGATAATGCAGGAGGAACAACTCAGGCATTCAGAATTCAGGCGCGCCGCTGGCGTAAAAGCAACCAAAGGCCCGCCTGCGGCCTGAACCACCTGCGCCGCTACAGCGGTGTGGCGCGGATGGCGTCAAGAAAAGCAGTGCCGTAGCGCGCCAGCTTGGTTTCGCCGACGCCGAAGATGCCTCCCAGTTCAGCGGCACTGGCCGGGCGACGGCGGGCCATTTCGCGCAGGCTACGGTCGGAAAAGATTACAAACGGCGGCAGATTTTGTGCAGCGGCCAGGCGCTTGCGAACCACGCGCAAGGCTTGGAAAAGCGCCTCGTCGTATGGCTCTTCTTTGTTGCTGGCGGCAGCAGCAGCGCTGGGCCGTGGAGCAGCGGCACGGGATTGCAGGATAAATACCGGCCGGTTCTCGAAAAGCACCTCGCGAGCCTTGGGCTGCAGAGCAAGGCCCGGATATGTTCCCGCTGTTGGCGCAATCAATCCCTGCGCAAGCAGATTGTCGAGCAGCAACCGCCAGAAGCGCTTGTCGCGGTCGCGCCCGGCGCCGTAGGTCTTGAGCTGATCATGCCCGAGTTCGCGTATGCGCGGGGTATCGGCGCCGGTTACAATGTCAAATATATGTCCGGCACCGAAACGCTGGCCGGTGCGTGAAATGGCGGAGAGCAGGATTTGCGCGCCGCGCGTGGCCTCGGTCCGCTCAACCTCTCCAGCGCACACGTCGCAGGCTCCGCAACCGGTTTCCGGATAAACCTCACCGAAATAGCCCAGCATCTGCCGGCGCCGGCAGGCGTGCAGCGTGGCATAGCGGACCATTTCATTCAGGCTGCGCGAGGCGTGCTCCTTTTCCGCTGCGTCGTTGATGGTGTTGAAGAAGTAACGTATTTTGACAATGTCGCCATAACTGAAAAACATCACGCACTGCGCCGGTTCGCCGTCGCGACCGCCGCGCCCGGTTTCCTGATAATAACTCTCAATGTTTTTGGGCAGGTCGCCGTGTAACACGTAGCGGACATTGGACTTATCAATACCCATGCCAAAGGCGATGGTGGCGACCATCACCTCCACCTCGTCCTTGTTGAAGGCGTCCTGATTGGCTGCGCGGGTGACGTCTGACAGTCCGGCGTGGTACGGCAGCGCGCGCAGCCCCGCCTTGCACAGGTGCGCGGCTGTGGCCTCCACGCTTTTGCGGGTGGTCCGGTAAATAATCCCCTGTTCACCGGGATGGGCGCAAACAAAAGCGTGCAGCTGGCGCTCCAGATTGTCTTTCATCTCAACCTTGTAGAAAAGATTCGGGCGATTGAAAGAAGCGCGGACGGTGAGCGGTGAACGCAGGCCTAGCCGGGCGATGATATCCTGTTGAACCTTGAACGTGGCAGTGGCGGTAAAAGCCGCCACCGCGAGACCTGGAAATTCCGTGATGAGGCGGGAGAGGTTGAGATAGTCAGGGCGGAAGTCGTGCCCCCATTCCGATATACAGTGAGCCTCATCAATGGCTGCAAAGGAAAGCTGCGAACGCTTCAGCGTCGCTAGAAATTCCGGCATGGCAAAGCGTTCTGGCGATACATAGAGCAGCTTCAGACTGCCTTCCAGAAGTTGCGCTTCCACCGCATTGCGCTCATCGGGAGTCTGCGAACTGTTCAGATAGGCGGCGCGTAATCCGTTGGCCTGGGCGGCATCCACCTGATCCTTCATCAGCGCGATCAAAGGACTGACGACCAGACAAACACCCGGCATGATATAGGCCGGGAGCTGATAACAAAGCGATTTGCCACCGCCTGTAGGCATCACTACGAAGGCGTCGTGGCGCTGAAAAATAGCCTCCACAATTTCCGCCTGATGCGGTCGAAAACCGGAAAAACCAAAAACATCGCGCAATGCACCCTGCAGCCTTGCATCATCTGGAATTGCCCGGTTTGTTTCCATTGCCAGTTGCACGCCTGCCTCCTGCCTGCCGTGTCACGCCGTACACTACACTCAACAAAGGCGGGACGCAGGTGTTTTTCCAGTCCCGAGAGTGGGTTACGCTCATGGCGCCGGAGCTAGAACAACTACAATCTCGCCTTTAATGGTTCGCGGGCGGTAGTGTTCAAGCAGAGCGCCCGCCGTGCCAACACGCGCCTCTTCGAATTTCTTGGTCAGTTCCCGGCCCACCATTATCAACCGCTCCGGCGCGCGTTCGGCTACTGCCTCCAGCAATTTGATCAGACGGAATGGCGACTCGAAAAGCACCACCGGCAGATCGCACGCCAGCGCCGCATCCAATCGTCTGGCACGCGCACCGGGCTTGGGAGGCAGAAAACCGTCAAAACGGAACCCCGACCCGCCGAAGCCGCTCAAAGCAATTGCGCAGGTAACTGACGAGGGCCCCGGCACGACGCGCACCGGAATGCCGGCAGCGTGGCAGGCGGCCACCAGCCGGGCGCCGGGATCGGAAATCGCGGGCATCCCGGCATCGCTCACCAACGCCAATGCGGCGCCGCTTTTCAGACGTGCCACAGCCTCGCCGATGCGTGACGCTTCGTTGAACTTGTGGCAGCTCAGCATCGGCGTGCGCACGCCGGAGCGATCCAGCAGGATGCGGGTGTGTCTGGTGTCTTCACATAGCACGGCGGAAACGCCTCCGAGCACGCTGCGCATGCGATCGGAGAGATCGCCCAAATTGCCGATCGGCGTCCCGACAACATATAGCCCCGGCGCTAACGGGGCGCCGGCAGGCGCGGCGTTTTCCAGCGTAGGTTCGGGCACCCCTTGTTCATCGTTGTCAGAATCGCCCGCATCGGGAGGCAATGCCGGATCCGTTACTTCGTCTTGCATATGTACCAATCCGTGAGGTGCGGCCTTTTTATCTTTTACAGGCAAGTGCCCAAACTACGCCTTCCTGCTTTACGGTTCAACCTGTTTTCCAAAACGATCTGATCGTACCCACAGGGTCTGCGCTTGCAACCAGTTCATCCTGCCAGTACTGCGGGAACTTTCCGCAGTAAAGCCGGTTTACAAAACGCTTGCAAAGCAACATCACAAAACCGCGATCGGTTTCGGTACGGATCACCCGCCCGCCAGCCTGCACGACGCGGTTGATGCCGGGATTCACGTAGGCGTACTCAAAGCCCTTGCCGGTGTGACGTTCGAAGTAGGCACGGATTAACTCCTGTTCAGGACAAACCATCGGCAATCCCGGTCCCACAATAAAGGCGCCGATCGCCAGATGCCCGGGAAAATCCACCCCTTCGGCAAAAACACCGCCCATTACGGCGCAAAGCAGCAAGGTGCCGGTTTGGTTGGCGTTTAGTTCGCGCAGAATGCCGGCGGTAGACATCGCCGGCTCCTGCAGAATGACGCGAAAGCTCCCGGTCGGGAGCAGGCGCGTAACAGCGTCGCGGTAGGCAAAGCTTGGGAAAAAGGCCAGGTAGTTGCCGGTGCGCAGGGCAATCGTCTCCGCGATGATCGCCGCCAGAACCGGGGCGTCGCGCACACGATTGCGGAAGCTCGTATCTACCGACGGCACAACCACCAGTCGCCGGTTTTCCCGTGGAAAAGGCGAGGACAGGTCTATGCGCGCTGTCCCGGGATCGTCCACTCCAAGCAGCCTTGCGTAAAAATCGGAAGGTGTCAGCGTTGCGCTCATGAAGGTTGTTCCGTGAAAGGCCTTCAAATTCTCGCGCAGGAGCGGGGCGGGATCGAGGCAGAGCATCTGTAAACGGCCATCGGTGTGCCAGAGGGTGGCGAAAAGCTCAGGGTCAAGTCCGGCGCAGCGCGCAGTATCGCGCAAGGCGAACAGCGGCGTAAGCACAGGATCGAGCAACCGCTTGTGTCCATCCTGCCGCTGCGGCAGCAGGGCGGGCGGACGCTCGCCACCAGACGCCAGATGCAGGTAGTAGTCGTAGAGCAGTCCGTCCACCCGCGCCCCGACGGGCCGCCAGAAATCGCGGTCGGGGTCGGCGGCGTACACCTCGCGCGCACCCTCATCGGTGGCCAGTCCGTCGAGCCGCCGCCGGCCATGCGCGCCGACTTCGTCCAGCAACGCGCCGATCTCGTGCAAAACCGGCTGGTCGGACGCCGCAACCAGTGCGGCCAGTTTCGTGCAAGCGGTGAAATCAATTTCCGGCGAATAGTAGCCCGCCGCCCGCTTGGGCAGGTTGTGGGCTTCGTCCGCGATTAAAAGCAGACGCCCGTCGGGTTCGTCAAAAAACCGCTTGAGCGCCACCGTGGGATCGAAGGCGTAATTGTAATCGGCCACGATCACCGTCGCGAGACGCGTCAGCGCCAGCGCGGTTTCAAAAGGACATAGATGTTTGGCCCGTGCAATACGCGCCAGAAAGGCCCCGTCCACGACCCCTGCCGCGAGGCACTGTTCGGGTATGTCGCTGTGTTCCAGCCGGTTTTCCAATCCATCGGCGTAGGGACAGGAGTCCACCATGCAGCGCAGTTCATCGAGCGGACAGCTGCGCTCGCGAGCGGTCAGCTGGATTGCCAGCGCCCCGCCGCCGGGTGGCAGGATCTTGCGCAGCGTGTCGAGCGCCAGTTGCTGCTGGGAAATTTTGGCGGTGACAAAAAAAAGCGTGCGGTTTTCCCGCAGCGCCTGGCGCACGGCTGGAAAAAGCGCAGCCGCCGTCTTGCCTGTGCCGGTAGGCGCGGAGCAGAGCACGGCATGGCCACGCGTCATCGCGTCGGCCACGGCGTCCATCATGGCCTGCTGTCCTGGCCGCACCTCGGGAAAAGGGAAATTCAGCCGCCCGGCCAGTGCGGCGCGTTCACCCGCCAGTGCGCATACGCCAAGTTCCCGGCGCAGCAGTTCGGAGAGACGCAGATCGAGCAGCAGCTCGTACTCTGAGCGATCGAAACCAATGTCGAAGAGCCGCTCGCCAGTGCCGCGAACAGGAATGTAACGCACACGGGCGCCGGTCACCGGCTCGCCGGCGCGGTGCAGCAGCAGGGCGTAGAAACCGCACTGCTCGGCGTGGGACTTGGAGAGGGCGATCCCGGCCAGCCAGTCGCCACTGCGCAGCGTGGACTTGAGCTCCTCGACCACCACCCCGTCGCCCTCGCGCCGCACCACGTCGGCACGGCCTTCGATCGTCACCGTATAGTCACGCCACAGCCCCTCCCAGCGCACGGGAACTTCATAGCGCAAACTATCGCCCGCATCCGGCGTGCGGGCGCGCCATGCGCTATGGGCGTCGGTACCCATGCGCCCGCGCATGGCGGTGCGGGCGAGAACTTCTGCAGGTTCGTCGGCGACCAATTCGCCGACGGAGACCCGCAGCCGGCGGTTAGTAATATCGAGTTCCATGCGTTTAACTGATCAGGCGATCATGGTTCAGGGTTTTAACTGAACCCCGAACCCTGAACCCTCTCTGCCTTTTCCGTGTCCGTTACGGCGCCAGCGCGTTATCCAGGTCCTGCCGCTCCTGGCTCGAGACTGCGCGGATTTGTTGCGCAGCCCGACGTCCGGCGTCAATAGTGGCTTTTCCGGTCATGGCATCCAGAATCCCCGCCGGCGCAACCGGCGTTGATGGTTGGCCCGGGACCGGGGCCGACGGCATTACCGCAGCTGGTGGCGGGGCGGGGCATTTGCCACCACCCGGGTTGCAGCCGACGAAAAGCAGAAGCGCCAATAATGCGAAGGCCGGCATAAGTGCGTCCACATCAGGCAAGCAGTATTTCCGCACGGGCTCTGATCATGGATTCGATCTTGCCCTTGAAGAGCATGGCCGCAAAAGGAAGGTCGCCGGTGATCTCGATCTGCGACGACTTCACGGCCAGCGTCCCGGACATCGGAAGTCCCATCGCCGTGAATTTGAATTTACCCAGATTTCCATCCCAATCTTCGTGCAAATCGACAAGCTTATCGGCAAACTGCGTTTTTACATCAGCGAGCAAACCTTTGATGCGCTTGACAGCTTCGTCCTGCGTAAGGCGATGTGATACGGCCATGTTAAGTTGCGGCATGTTTTCCTTTTATTACGGAACTGGGAGAATTGTTAAGTCGGCCATGCTGAAGAGTCAACTACGAAACATGGGCCAATTTTACAGCCTTCCTGTGTCATCAATGGCAATGGCCGCGACGAGTTACTAACCTTCCCATAATAGTCCAGACATGAACTTGCTACCGGTTAACAGCGGCGGCTACGTAGCCGCGCCTGTGAAGGCGTGGCTCTTTCCGTCCAATGTTCAGGTCATTTCAGGCACGTTAGCAACCGGCTTGCACCGCACACCCGCATGGCACATAATCGTCCTTCAGGGACGTAAACATGAACGACGCAAACACCCGCAAAATGTTGACGCAGTGGCGTGAGGAACGTAACGCCGGCTGGCTGTACGAACGTCTGGCGCAGGCCGAGAAGCTGCCGGAGCTGGCGGAAGTGTACCGCCGGCTGGCGGCCACGGAACTGCGGCATGCCGGGGTGTGGGCGGAGCGATTGCGCTCGCTGGGCAGCGCAGTGCCGGTCTTCCGCCCGGCGCCGCGGACCATAATCCTGGGCTGGCTGGCCGGCTGGCTGAGTCCGGCAGCCGTGGTGCCGGGTCTCGCCGCAATGGAGAACAGCGCCTCAAACACTTACATCGCACAGATTGACGATGCGGATGGGGTGTCCATGGCCGCCGACGAGCGCGGCCACGCACGCCTGCTAAATGTCATGGCAGGCGCATCTGGCGGGATGGATGGCAGCACGGTAGCACGGCTGGAAGGGCGTCACCGCAGCGGAGGAGGAAATGCCCTGCGCGCCGGCGTACTCGGCGCAAACGATGGACTGGTTTCCGTCTTCAGTCTGGTGATGGGCGTGGCCGGGGCGCAGGCAGAATCAAAAACCGTCTTGTTGACGGGTTTTGCCGGACTGCTGGCAGGATCAATTTCGATGGCCCTGGGCGAATGGCTTTCCGTGCAAAGTTCGCGCGAACTAGTTTCGCGTCAAATTGAGATCGAGAAGCAGGAACTCGAGGACAGTCCGGAGGAGGAAATTGCGGAACTAGCCCTGATCTATCAAGCCAAGGGCATAGATCAAGAGCAGGCGCAGCGCCTGGCCAGGCAATTACTGTCCGACCCCAAGCATGGTCTCGACACCCTGGTCCGCGAAGAACTCGGGGCTGATCCCGGCGAACTCGGCGGGTCGGCCTGGGTGGCTGCAGGGACCTCTTTTGCGTTATTTGCTGTCGGTGGCATTGTCCCGGTGGTCCCGTTCATCTTCACATCCGGACTGACAGCGACACTCTGGAGTGCAACGCTGAGCGCGGTTGCGCTTTTCATAATTGGCGCCGGCATCACTCTCGTCACCGGCTGCGCGATATGGTGGTCCGGCCTGCGCATGGTGATATTCGGCCTGGCCGCGGCGGCCATTACCTACGGCGTCGGACGGATGATTGGAGTCTCACTTCAGTAAGCAAGCCTATTACGGATCCCGGACGGGAACACGCAACAGAAAGAAGCAACATGTCACAGAATCTCATTGGAAAATCGCTGCTATACGTTGGAACTTACACGCTCAAAGAGGCGAAAGGTATTTATCTATTCCTGTTTGATGAATCAACCGGGTCGCTGCAGCCGCTCGGACTGGTGGCGGCAATGCCGAATCCCACGTTTCTGCGCATTCATCCCGGCGGCCGTTTCCTTTATGCCGTAAGCGAAGTACGCGAATCCGGCGGCCGGCAAAACGGCTCCGTGAACGCCTTTGCCGTCAACCGCGCCACTGGCGGCCTGACTTTTATCAACTCTCAATTGTCGGGCGGCGCCGGCCCGTGTCATTTAAGCGTGGATCGCACCGGGCGGGTCGTGATGGCTGCCAATTACGCCAGCGGCAGCGTAGTCGCGCTTCCGATAAAATCCGATGGCAGTCTCGGCGAAGCCACGGAGATCATTCAGCACCATGGGGCCAGCGTTAATCCCGAGCGGCAGAGCGGTCCGCACGCGCACTCCATTACGCCCTCGCCGGACAACCGCTTTGCCCTCGCGGCGGACCTTGGTCTTGACCGCATCATGATCTATCGCATGGATGTCGCAACGGGTCGCTTGCAGCCCGGCAATCCAGCCTGGGTAGCGGTTAAGCCCGGAGCGGGCCCCCGCCATCTAGCATTTCATCCAATCCACCCGCTGGTCTATGTTATCAACGAACTTGATAACACCGTGATCACGTTCGCGTGGGATGCCGCGCAGGGCACGCTGCGCGAGCTACAGACGGCCTCAACATTGCCCTCCGGTTTTAGCGGCGCCAGTTCGACAGCGGAAGTGCAAACCGACCGTTCCGGACGCTTCCTCTACGGCTCAAATCGCGGCCATGACAGTATTGCAATATTCCGGATTAACGAGCCCGCTGGCACTCTGTCGCCGCTTGCACATCAGCCATGCATGGGCAACCACCCGCGCCACTTCACTATCCACTCTTCCGGCAACTGGCTGTTAGTTGCCAATCAGGACAGCGATTCAATTATCGTCTTCCGCCGGAATCCAGCGACCGGCCAACTTGTCCCCACCAGCCATTCAGCGACCGTTTCCATGCCCGCCTGCCTGCTTGAAGTATGTTTTCAGGGAACGGCATGACGGGAACGCCCGGCCATTACACCAGCAACATACAGTCACCGTAGCTGTAGAAGCGGTATCGCTCGCGCACGGCTTCGCGGTAGGCGCTCAAAGTCCCAGCGTATCCCGCCAGCGCACAGACCATCATTAGCAGCGTAGAACGCGGCAGGTGAAAGTTGGTAAGCATCGCGTCCACCGCCTTGAACTGGTAAGGAGGCCGGATAAAAATGGCGCTGCGCCCCTGACCTGCCCGCACGCGTCCGTGAGGGTCGGTGACCGTTTCCAACGTTCGCACGGAGGTGCTGCCCACCGCTACGATGCGCCCGCCTGCCGCACGCGCGTCGTTGATGCGCGCCGCCGCCGCCGCCGTGACTTCATAGCGCTCCGATTCCATCGTATGCGCATCCAGATCCTCGACCGACACCGGCTTGAATGTCCCGGGGCCAACGTGCAGCGTCACAGCCACTTGATCCACCCCGCGCGCCCGTAAGGACTCCAGCAGCGTTTCTGTGAAATGCAAGCCCGCCGTCGGCGCCGCCACTGCGCCGGGCACGCGCGCATAAACGGTCTGGTAACGTTCGCGATCCTCCGGACGGCCCGGACCGCCGTGCGGGCGGTGGATATAAGGCGGCAGCGGCGGCACTCCGCAGGCTTCGAGCAAATCAAGCAGCGGCACCCCGCTCTCGATGCGCACCGTAATCCGCCCCTCTTCCCCGAGCTCCATCACTGTAGCCCTGGCCTGCCCCTCTGCCAGCTGTAAAACCGTGCCAACCTTCGGACGCCGCGAGGCACCGCAGAGCGCAGTCCAACATCCCGGCGCAGCGGCGGGTTCAAGAAAAAGCAACTCCACGCGCCCGCCGCTCTCTTCCTTGACTCCGAACAATCGCGCCGGGATAACCCGCGTATCATTGACCACGAGCAAGTCTCCCGGGCGCAAGAACTCACCAACCTGCTTGACCTGCCGGTGAACGAGCCCGCCCGTCGCGCGGTCCAACACCAGCATGCGCGCGTCGGCGCGCTCCGCAGCCGGCTGCTGGGCAATCAATTCCGGCGGCAGGTCATATTCAAAATCGCTGGTATGCATATTAGACGGCAGACTGCAGGCGGCAGGCTGAAGGGAAAGCGATGAAGAGGCGTTTACGGGTGCAGACTTAGCGTTTTTCATAGCATTGCTAACAGCCTTCAGTCTTCGGCCTATCCACCTTTGCTTGCCGAAGTCCGGTTTCGCGACTATGCTTCTGGCATGTGGCGTGTTGTGAAAAGCATCGCGATTATAGTGATTGCCGGCGCGCTCGCAATCCTGATCGCACTATGGGTGGACTTGCGCTTCGAGTGGGCCTGCCGGAAAAACCAGAACTGGCTTAAACCTTGCGCCGCACGCTATGGCCTGCCCGTACGTCTGGTTGCCTCCGTAATCTGGCAGGAATCGCACTTTCGCAACGGCAAACAGGGATCGGCAGGCGAATTGGGATTGATGCAGGTCACCGAAGCCGCCGGCCGCGAATGGGCGCACGCGGAACATCTGAACGGATTTCAGCGGGCCGACTTACTGGATGCCAGAACCAACGTGTGGGCTGGCTCATGGTATCTGAGTCGCGCCGTGCAGCGCTGGCATGACCGTCCCGACGCGCTGGCCTGTGCTCTGGCGGAGTACAATGCGGGGCTTGTGCATGCACGGCGCTGGGCGAAAATGGCCAGCGGCGACACAGCCACCAACGTGTTAACGATGATAACCTTCCCGTCAACGCGCCGCTACGCACGGGACGTTCTGCGCCGCGCCCGCTGCGGCGTGGCGGCGCCGGCGGAGTGAGAAAGCGGGAGGCTGCAGGTGGGAGATGGAAGGTTCTCATCGTAATCTTAATCTGCTACTCTTAATCTGCCGCTCGCAGGGAATTCGATTAAGATTCACTAGCGTCCCATGGGACG